>JAOZLR010000398.1 GCA_029934735.1 Bacteroidales bacterium | reverse complement strand
TCTGCCTCTCTTGTCTTGCCAACTTTAAAATTAGTCCAGGCATACATCAATAGGGCATCGTGGTCGAAAGGAAAAAGGTTTACAACCTTTTCAAAATATTTTGAAGCTGTAGCATAATCTTCATTACCATAATAAATAGAGCCGAGCCGATAGTTTGCTGTAACATTTTGAGGATCAAGGGCTAAAATATCATTATATTGCTTTTTTACTAATTCCCATTTACCAATTGCAGAGGCAGGATATACATATCCTAACTTTGCCTCAATCGACATAGGTTTCAGAGTAATTGCCTTTTGATAAAAAGATAAAGATTCAGTAAAAAATCCGGACATATAGGACAACCATCCAAGACGTAAATTTATTTCATACGAATTTTCATCATAAACCTTCTTCAAACCGTCAATTGCATTTGAATACTCGCCCTTATACTCATCCGTATAGCTTTGGGTGAAAGCGGTTTGGATAGCATCAAAATCCTGAGTGTAAGAATATGTGCCTATAAATAAACCCGTTAAAGTTAAAATAATGGTTTTAAATAATCTCATCTTATTTCACAATTTAGTTTTATATTAATTAATCAAAAACGTTGCTAAGGTAATAATATTATTCCTAAAGATATTTTACCTTTGGCCAATATTTATAATATCAATAGGTTTTTAGACAAACTGACGTAAGAAACAATACAGTACAGAGGAGATGAAAAACTTGTTACTTTTTTTATTATCATTATTTTCTTTCACAATACAAGTTTCTGGACAAAATGTTGTAATTAACGAATTCATGTCGGACAATGAAACAACTATTCCAGACGAAGATGGTGATTTTAAAGATTGGATAGAGTTATACAATAATAGCGAATCTACTATTAACCTTTTGGATTACAGCTTATCAGACGACTTTAATAATCTTGACAAATGGGTATTCCCCCAAAAATCAATTCAACCTCATGATTTTTTGTTAATATTTGCATCTGACAAAAACAGGCTAGATACCATTGAATTACATACGAACTTCAAGATTTCTTCAAGTGGTGAAAAAATCTTTTTATCAGACAACTCTGGTATATTGATTGACGAGACTGTTTCGGTTAGTTTATCTCCAGACGAAACATATGGTCGGACACCAGATGGAAACACAAACTGGATAAAGATAAGCATTCCTAGTCCAAACAGTTCAAATAATTCAGCAAATCAACTTCTGTTTTCTAATCAAGAAGGGTTCTATACCTCACCATTCTACCAAACCATCACTTCATTGACAGGAGATACAATTTATTACTCTTTAGATGGTAGTTTGCCTGATGAAAATTCAACTATTTATGCAGATTCCATTTTTATTGACTACAAAACCTATGCACCAAATGTTTTTTCTGAAATACCAACTACTCCGGAGCAAAATCTAATTACTCATAAAGCCTGGGAATCGCCAGGCATAGTGCTTGATAAAGCAACAATTCTAAGGTGTGCATCTTATCATAATGGAATAAAAACAAGTAAAGTATATACCAAATCCTTTTTTGTTGATGATGAAGTTTTTAGCAAGTACACTATTCCGGTAATCTCATTAATTACTGATGGGGACAACCTGTTTAATCCTGATAGTGGAATTTATGTTCCAGGGGTACATTACGATCCCAACAATCCTGAGTATACAGGTAATTATTTTGAAGATGGTGATGAATGGGAAAGACCGGTACATATTGAATATTTTGAAAACAATGGCTTACCTGGCTTTGCACAAGATGCCGGCATCAGAATACACGGAGGGAAAACACGACATGCTGCGCAAAAATCGCTACGATTATATGCAAGAAATGAATATGGAGCGAAATACTTCAATTATAAATTATTGCCTCAAAAACAAACTACTGAATACAAACGATTTATTTTAAGAACTACAATGGGGGCCTATGGTGGTCAAACCATTTTTAAGGATGCTCTGGCACAAGATATATCAAAAAGCTTAACTATTGATTGTCAGAATTTTCAACCTGTTATTGTATATATAAATGGTGAATATTGGGGAATACATACATTAAGAGATCGAATTGATGATAGATATATTGAATATACACACCATATTGATAATGACTCTGTTGAATTTAGAACATGGAATAATGCACATTATAATAACTTAATAGAATTTATTGAATCGAATGACTTGTCATACAACACTAATTATGAATATGTAATAACACAAATAGATATTGATAATTATATTGATTACACTATTTCCGAACAATTTTTTGCAAATTATGACTGGCCTGGAAATAATATAAAGCTCTGGAGGCCCATATCTGTTACTGGCAAATGGAGATGGGTTTTGTTTGATTTAGATGATGGATTTAAAAACGAAAGTAGAAATATGCTAATCCATGCAACAATGAATGACACTAGTATTCATTGGCCAAACCCTCCTGCCTCTACATTTCTATTTCGAAATTTACTAAAAAGTGCTATTTTTAGCAATCACTTCATTGCAAGGTATGCTGAAATTTTGAATCAGAATTTTAGTGTCTCCAATATGATGAATAAGCTTGATACAATAAAAAAAATGTATGAGCCCGAAGTCCCTGATCATATTTCCAGATGGAATTATCCCGATAGTTTTTATAGATGGGAAAATGATATCAAAAATGAGCTAATACCATTTATTAAAAACAGACCTTGCTATGTGGAAAGTAATATTACAGAATTTTTCAGTTTAACTGAATTTGGATTTTCCTGTTTTTTAAATACTGATGATACTATTACTGAAAACAGTTTAATTGTTGCTTCAAATCCTAATAATGGAAACTTCTATATTTATAGCAATTCTTCAGATATTAATAATGCACAGGTAACAATTACTAATATTAACGGAAAAAATGTATTTAATGAGAGTATTGTTTCTTTGACGAAATATAAACATAAACACTTTAATTTAAATCACTTACCAAGCAATATTTATATTTTGCAGGTTGTATCAAATGATTTCCATAGCCAAACCAAAATCATTATTATTAATTAATAGCAGGGATATAACATCGTTACAGACCCGTACAGATAGTCATTTTCATTTACTAA
>JAOZLR010000397.1 GCA_029934735.1 Bacteroidales bacterium | reverse complement strand
CCAAAATAGATACTTTTATCTTGCAGGGTTTCCCACCAAACTGCGGTCATTGTACCCGGAATCGGCATTCCAATCAATTTTCCTATACCCAGAGTTTTGTACGCATAAGGAAAGCCGTGTGCATCGGAGTAGTTGCTTTCACTAATAAGGACTGCGGATGGCTTAATCCATTTATTCATCGGGTCGTGACCATAATGAACCCCGCGTGGATAAAAATCAATATATTTTTTCCCACTCAAGAGGGTGACAAGGTCATCGTGGAGCCAACCACCGCCATTGAAGCGTGTATCAACAATGATAGCCTCCTTTTCCCAGTTTCGTCCCAGAATTTCAGAGTAGAACTCCCGGAAACTTTGACTGTTCATGCTTTTTACATGTACATATCCTATTCGTCCGTTTGACAGGCTGTCAGTTTCAGCCATCCGGTTTTTAACCCACCTTTTATAAAGTAATTGCCCCTGTTTTCCACCTGTTATTGGTTTTATGGATTCATCCCATCGCTCACCTGATTTTGGGTCGTACATCGACAATAGTGTATGTTTGCCGGCTTTATGATTCATTAGTATGAAATAGTCCATATTGGAATTTACCTCTTGTCCGTCAATTTTTTCAATTATATCTCCGGATTTAATTTTTGAATCTGCCAGCAGCAGCGGACTATTTTCAATAATCTCAACTATTTTTATTCCCGGTCCTTCAAAATTCATATCGATAAAAATTCCGAGCTTAGCTGTTTTATCACCTTGTTTATCACTGTGTCTGTAGCCTGAACCTGTATGCGATCCGTTAAGTTCACCCAACAGTTCGCTCAGCATTTCGGCAAAGTCGTAATTGTTGGTGATGTACGGCAGGAATTTTTCATAATTGGTTTTATAATAATCCCAGTCAACACCACCAAGGTCGGGCCGGTAAAATTTTTCCTTTGCCTCGCGCCAAACGTGCCCAAACATATATTGCCGTTCGATGGCTTTGTTGAGGTTAAATTCGGCCTTATATTGTACCTCCTTCTTTTCTGGTTTATCCTGGGTTTTTAGTTTTATTATTTTCCCGCCGGAAAACAGAAACAGGTTTTTCTCTTTTTTATCAAGTTGCATTGAACCGCCGCCACCTTTAAGCTTTAACAGGAGTTTAGTCTCTTTATCTTTAAGTTTGTTTACCCAGAGGTCGTACCCATCTTCGAATTTACTCAGGTAATAAAGTTTTTCTCCGTCAGAAGTGAGAACTGCATCAGCTATTGAAGATGAGTTTATGGTTAACCGTGCTTTACGGTCTTCTATATTATCGAGGTCAAAGGAAATTGGTTCGGCAACTTCAACTTTTACCTTCAATTCGTCAATCTCCTCATCTTTTTTTTCCTTATCCTTCTTTTTATCTTTTTCTCCTATCTTTACCAGTTCGTACTCCTCTTTTGACAGCTTAAACCTGTCGAATGATTCCTGGTTAAAAAACATTGCATAAACATCGCGTGTTGTACCCCAACTACCATGACTCCGCATTCCTTGCCTGTCAGTAAACCAAATCATTGCATTTCCTTTTAGTACCCATTTCGGATTTGTATCGCTGTAGCCACTATTTGTAAGGTTTACAGGCTCTTTGCCTCCCCGGGCATCTATCAGCCCGACATCAATTAGAAACAGGCTGTGAGGTGAATACTGAACAAGAAACCATTTGCCGTCCGGAGACCATTGAAACCACTGATCACCATCGCTGTATGAATAATTATATTTTCCATCAAGGATTTTTCTGCCCTCTTTTGTTTCCAGGTTAATAACCATTAGAGTTTCCCTGTTTTCCATATATGCAACCTCTTTGCCATCGGGTGAAAATAGTGGTTGAAATGTTTCATCATCACTCACAAGTATGGGTTCTTCCTTTAAAACTGTTGAAAGTGAAAAAAGGCCTTCTTCATCTCTCACAATTTTGGTTTGATACAGGTTCCAGCTATTATCTCTTTCTGAAGCATACGCTATACTACGGCCATCCGGGCTGAAACTGACGGAGCGCTCCTGCTGTGGCGTATTGGTAATTCGTTTTGTGGTTTTATAGTCAACAGAAGTAACAAAAACCTCCCCTCTGACTATAAAAACAATCTCCTTTCCGTTTGGCGACAGATCCATTTCGGTTGCATCGGATGTATATGTCATAAACGCTGTCTCATTCTCTTTTTCATCCACAGAAAGAGTGATGTTGACCTTTGCGGGTTCGGAAGTTCCTTTTTTGATATAAATTTCACCATCAAAGCCAAAACAGAGAGTTCCGTCAGCGGCAATGCTTAAAAATCTGACAGGATCTTTCTCAAAAAAAGTTATTTGAGAGGGTTCTCCCTGACCTGAAAGAGGAAGATTATAAACATTAAACGATCCGGATTTTTCACTCAGATAGTAAATGCTTTTTTCGCCAGGACTAAAAGCGGGGTTTCTGTCTTCTCCGGCAAAAGTTGTGAGTTTTGTATGTTTCCCTGTTTCGGTGTCATAAACCCAAATATCGCGGGTTACTGAGGACGTATGATGCTTTCGCCAGCTATTTTCGTATCCTTTTCTGTCGTGATAAATAATTTTTTTCATTGATTTATCATAAGCGGCTTTTTCGGCTGTGGTAGAGAGAATCTGCTTGATTCCTCCTCCCTCAACCGGAACACTGTATAGTTCAGATAATACTCCTGAAGGGAACTGGGCGTTTTTGGAAACATCCTGAATAGATGCGGAAAAAACCACAGAAGAGCCATCAGGTGTGAAACTGTTTGGATACTCACTACCAGAGTAATAAGTCAGTCGTTTTGGAGTTCCTCCCTCTACCGGAATTGTATAAATGTCGAAATTGCCATACCTGTCTGATGCAAAGGCAATCATTTTGCCGTCGGGCGACCATACAGGCATATAGTCATAAGCCTGATGAATAGTTAGATGTTTTGCCTCATCTCCTTCTGATGATACTATAAACAAGTCGCCCTGAAATGAGAAAGCTATCATTTTACCGTCCGGTGATATGGCAGGATACCTCATCCATAACGGATTATTGTCAGAATAGATGTTTTGCAGAAATGCAAGGAGCAGGATTATTAATGA
>JAOZLR010000396.1 GCA_029934735.1 Bacteroidales bacterium | reverse complement strand
TATTGAAAATGAAATTGAAAATACTACTTATTGCACTCTTCTTTGTGAATTTGCATTTCGTTCAATCACAGGAGTTTGTAAGCTACGAAAAACAAATATCTGCAAACGATTCTGTTTATCTTGTCAATCTTCCAAAACTTCATTTGCCTGAAAAATATAAAGGAGAGAAAGCTCCCCTGCTTGAATACAGCCTCGACAACAGCCAATTGCCATATTTTAGACCCGTTTTTAATCAGTATGGCTGGTCATGCGGTCAGGCTTCTACTATTGGATACTCTTTTACATATGAGATAAACAGGTTAAGAAATATCCCTTCCGATATACCTGAAAATCAATATCCTCCACAACATGCATATAATTTCTATAATGAAGGTGAGGATGGTGTTGGAGTTTGCTATCTTTATACTTTCGATGCAATAAAGCACAATGGAGCTCCTAATGTTGCAGATTATGGTGGAATGGGAGAAGACCTGAAAGAATGGAAATCGGGTTATGATATTTATTATAACGGGATGTTTAACCGGATTGAAGATGTTTACTCAATTTATGTTGGTGATGAAGATGGCTTGATTATATTGAAAAACTGGTTGAATGACCATCTTGACGGATCTGATTACGGCAGTATTGCCAATTTTTATACTGATCTTTGGGGCTATACTTATCTTCCTTCCGGAACTCCGGAAGCGGGCAAGGCAGTAATAACTGAATTTGGTGATTATACAGGCCATTCAATGACTTTTATTGGTTGGAACGATTCAGTGAGATTTGATTATAACAACGATGGTCAATACACCAATAATATTGATATTAACGGTGATGGTGTGGTTACAATGAAGGACTGGGAAATTGGTGCTGTCAGGCTTGCAAATAGCTGGGGTGATGGTTGGGCTGACCAGGGTTTTTGTTATGTTATGTATAAAGTTTTAGCTGAGGAAAAACAGGATGGTGGTATCTGGAATAAATCTGTAACAGTTATAGATGTGAATGCTGATTATGAACCCCAAGCTACATTTAAAATCAAATTAAAGCATAATTCCAGAAATAAAATCAAGGTTATTGCTGGAGTTTCGTCTGATATCTCAGCAACAGTTCCGGAATATTCAATGGACTTTCCCATCTTTAACTACCAGGGAGGTGGCAATTATATGCAGGGTGGTACTTCTGTGGCTGATGAAACAATTGAGTTCGGCCTGGATGTAACTTCTCTGTTAAGTTATGTTAATGTTGGCGAATCAGTGAAATTCTTTTTTGAAGTTCGTGAAGATGACCCCGATAATACTTCAACAGGAGAGATTGTGGAGTTTTCATTAATGGATTACACTAATGGTGTTATTGAGATTCCATGTCAGCAAACCAATGTCCCGATTGTTGAAAACGGACTGACTACTGTTTCTGTAATTCATTCATTAAATTTCGACAAAGTTAACATTGATACTGAGAGTTTGCCACCATACGTAGCTGGGGGAATATATACTTACCAGATGGAAGCATCAGGCGGAATATCTCCATATAAATGGGATGTGGTTCTTGATTATGCAGAGACTCAGGATGGTAGCTCTTACCCTGTTGTTGGAGGTAATAAGCTTTCGATGATTAGCGGTAAATATGCAAAACAATCACTCGATTTTGATTTTCCTTTTTATGGGAATATAATTGATACCCTTATCATTCACGAGAGCGGCTTTATTATGTTTCGCGAAACCAGTCTCCCACTACCATACCAGGTTGACGATATGCTTTTGTTTAAATATGAGCCAATGATAGCTCCAATGTTAAACAAATATATGAATATTCCTTACTCTGGTGACAAGGGAATCTGGTATGAAGGGAATGAAAATTATGCTGCATTCAGATTTAAGGCCACTCTTGAAGATGGTTCCAATGCTCCTGTTGATTTTACAGTTATGTTATATCCTGACGGGGAAATTGAGTTTTTCTATTCTGCACTTTTCCCATCAGAGTCATCAACCTGGATAACAGGTGTCTCAAATGGTGATGGTGAAAATATGACAATCTCCTCTTTTTCAAATATTCCACCTCTCGAAGACGATCAAAAACTTACTTTTTCCCCTTTGAGTTTTCCGAATGATATCTCTATAGATAATTCAGGATTGCTCACCATTGATGCTACTAATGCTTCTGATTTTTATGAATTTGCTGTTAGAGTTACCGGCGCAGATGGGATTTCTGATATTAAAAGTTATCAGCTCTCAACCGGGCTTACATTTACCTACACAGTTCAATCGGGTGATGATAGTCAGCTTGAGTTTGGCGAGACTGCATTTTATAGTTTTGAGATTATAAATTCAGGGAGTCAGACATATGCTAATACAGAGCTTGTTGCTCAGGTTGATGATGAATATATTACAATGATTGATACATCTGAGTTTATTGGTGATATAGGTCCGGGAGCAACAATCACTTTAACTGATGTCATATCATTTCAGATCGCGGAAGATGTTCCTGATATGCATGATATTTTGATGGTAGTGGATATTGGCTCGGATGATGAGGAGTGGAAAATAAATTTGGATAATGTTATCTATGCACCCATGCTTGTGACAGGAGAGCCTGTTGTTATTGATAATGACGATAACAGACTCGATCCCGGTGAAATTGCCGATATACAAATATCTGTTTCTAATTCGGGGCATGCCGATGCCGTGGATGTTACCGGTTTGCTTAGCTCTGATGATCCCTATATAACTTTCAATTCTTCTGGTGACCTTAATTATGGTTCAGTACTCATTGGGGAAACAAACTACTCTTCCGTTAATATTTCGGTTGATGAATATGCTCCCGTGGGGCATGTTGCGGAGTTTGTATTCCAACTGAACTCGCCTGGTTTAACGCAAATAACAGACACATTTGGTTTGATAATCGGAAGGTTTCCTGTTTATGTAATTGATTTGGACCCTGAACTGCTTTCAGGCCCTGTAATTGTGTCAACTCTCGAAGAGCTGGATGTTAGTTATGGTTATTCAACCGATTTTCCGGATGGAATGGATGATTATGAGAACCTGATAGTTGTTTTAGGAAGAAAATTCGGAAATTATGTTCTGACTGAATCTCAGGG
>JAOZLR010000395.1 GCA_029934735.1 Bacteroidales bacterium | reverse complement strand
TTATCATTTTATCCTCAATAGATGCATCGTTCACATCCAGAGTGTCAAAAATGTTATAATCATCATTCTGACTATTCTCAATTACAGGAATACGTTTTGATTTTCTGAAGTGGTCAATTATCAGATTATGGGCAATCCGCATCACCCATTGCAAAAACTTACCCTCCTCATTGTAGGAACCACCTCTTATGGTATTAATAACTTTAATAAATGTATCCTGAAAAATATCATCGGCCAATTCCTTATTTTTTACAATCATAAGGATATACCCGTAAATTCTGTTCTTGTGACGATGGATAAGTAATTCAAGGCCGTTATGGTCGCCCTTTAAATATCTACTTATAAGCTCCTTATCACTAGGTGTTTGAGCTTTCATACTATTCTCCTTTTTTTAAAGTTTAGCGTAGATATTTTATTCTATAGGCGTCCTCCTTTTTTTGAATATTAATACTTAATATTAAGACTTTTTCTTAAATTGTTTTGCAAAAGTAAAATAAAATATAATAATATGCAAAAATAATTTTAATAATTTTGTCTCCATTGAAAATATAAAATATGATAAAACAGGATTTTTCTACTCCCGACCCACATAATTTCATCTATATAAAAGGTGCTAAAGTTCATAATCTCAAAGATATGGACGTAATAATTCCGAAAAATAAGCTGGTTATTATTACCGGGCTTTCAGGTTCTGGAAAATCATCGTTGGCATTTGATACTCTTTATGCTGACGGACAGAGAAGATATGTTGAGAGCCTGAGTTCGTATGCGCGACAATTTCTTGGGAGGATGAGTAAACCTGAAGTTGATTACATTAAGGGGATCGCACCTGCCATTGCCATTGAACAAAAGGTAAACACACGAAATCCAAGATCAACGGTCGGAACATCAACTGAAATATACGAATACCTGAAACTTCTTTTTGCAAGAATTGGAATAACCTATTCACCTGTATCTGGCAAACCGGTTAAAAGGCAAACAGTAACAAATGTTGTGGATTATATCCTTTCATTAGAGAAAGGCTCATCGGCTTTAGTGCTTGCACCCTTGCACAGTAAAGACAACAGGAGTATAAAAGATGAATTGTCGATTCTGTTACAACAAGGGTTTAGCAGGATAAAGATAAAAGATGAAATAATAAGAATTGAAAAGGCCCTTGAAAAAATCCCTAAAAACAAAAGTATCTTTGTTGTAATCGACAGGATAATTATTAATGAGACAGATCAGGATACGCAGGCCAGGATAGCAGATTCGGTGGAAACAGCTTTTTTTGAAGGAAACGGACTTTGCTTGATTGAGTCTGAAACAGCAGGAAAAAAAAGAATTAAAAAGTTCTCTAACAAATTTGAAGCAGACGGCATTAGTTTCGAGGAACCGTCAGTAAATCTTTTCAGCTTTAATAACCCTTACGGAGCTTGTAAGAAATGTGAAGGCTTTGGAAATATAATCGGAATTGACGAAGACCTTATTATTCCAAACAGGAACTTATCAGTTTATGAAGAGGCTATTGCCTGCTGGAAGGGTGAAAAGATGAGCGAGTGGAAAGATCAACTTGTTCGTAATGCTTATAAATTCGATTTTCCTGTTCACAAACCAATCTACGAACTGACAGAAAAACAATCCCAACTGCTTTGGACAGGTAACGAATATTTTTACGGGCTGAATGATTTTTTCAAATTTGTAGAGGAGCAAAGCTATAAAATTCAGTACAGGGTGATGCTTTCGCGATACAGGGGAAAAACGGTCTGCCCTGAATGCAAAGGAACACGGCTGCGGAAAGATGCAAATTATGTAAAGATAAAAGGAAAGTCCATAAGTGATGTGGTACTGATGCCGGTTGATGAGGCCTTTGTATTTTTTAAAGAGTTGAATCTTAGTGATTTTGATAAGAAAATTGCAAAGCGATTACTGATCGAAATTAAGAACAGATTGCAGTACCTAATGGACGTGGGCCTTGGTTATCTGACATTAAACAGACTTTCCAATTCGCTTTCGGGCGGAGAGTCGCAAAGGATTAACCTTGCGACATCGCTGGGAAGCAGCCTCGTGGGGTCGCTGTACATTTTGGATGAACCAAGTATCGGACTTCATCCCCGCGACACAAACAGACTGATAAAGGTTCTGCAACAGTTGCGCGATACCGGAAATACTGTAATAGTTGTTGAGCACGAAGAGGAGGTAATAAAGGCTGCGGATGAGGTTATTGATATCGGGCCGGGAGCAGGTATCCACGGTGGAGAGTTGGTTTTTCAGGGAACCTATGCTGAGCTGGTTAAAGATAATAACAGCCTGACTGCAAAATATCTGAATGGAAGTTTGAAAATCGACATTCCGCAAAGAAGGAGAAATATAAAGGATTTTATTGAGATATCAGGAGCACGAGAAAATAATCTGAAAGGCTTTTCGGTGAAATTCCCACTTAATCTTCTCACAGTTGTAACAGGTGTGAGTGGCTCAGGAAAGACTTCACTTGTAAAAAACATCCTTTATTCTGCCCTGAAAAAAATGCATGGTGGATACGGCCAGAGAACAGGAAAATTCGATAAAATATCAGGAGATTATAACCGTATTTCAAATGTAGAGCTTGTTGACCAGAATCCAATAGGCCGTTCCTCTCGATCAAATCCGGCAACATATGTGAAAGCCTATGACGATATCAGAACTTTGTTCGCAAGCCAGAAACTGGCAAAGATAAGAGGGTACAAACCCGGCTACTTTTCCTTTAATGTAGAAGGAGGACGATGCGAAGAGTGTGAAGGTGAAGGTGTTGTAAAGATTGAGATGCAGTTTATGGCTGATATTTATCTTACCTGCGAAGCATGTGAAGGTAAACGGTTCAAGGATGAGGTGTTGGAGATAAAATACAGAGAAAAGAGTATCAATGATATCCTTAAGATGACTATAAATGAAGCCATTGATTTCTTCTCAGCAAACAACAACGACACATTGGAAGCAAGGATAGTTAGCAAGCTTAAACCATTGCAGAATGTGGGGCTTGGCTATCTTGGACTGGGGCAATCGTCGAGCACATTAAGTGGTGGTGAAGCGCAGAGAGTTAAACTGGCATACTTCCTGTC
>JAOZLR010000394.1 GCA_029934735.1 Bacteroidales bacterium | reverse complement strand
ATCTTTTTTGGGTTGGATCGGCAGGTGCTTTCGACGACAGATATAAAAAGGTAACCCGCGAGTTTGTTAAAATACTAACTTATCTGAAAGTGGATTATGCTGTCCTGGGAGTTGAAGAGGCTGACAGCGGGGATGTAGCCCGGCGTGCAGGAAATGAGATGCTTTTTCAAATGCAGGCTATGATGAACATTGAAGTTATGAACGGTTACGAAGTGAAAAAAATAATAACCTGCGATCCACACGATTTCAATACATTATTAAATGAATATCCCAATTTTGATGGCAACTTTGAGGTTATCCACCACTCTCAGTTCTTGCAAAAGCTGATTCACGAAAAAAAAATCAGAATTAAATCAGATATTTTTAAAGATAGAAAAATTACTTTCCATGATCCTTGCTATCTTGGGCGGGCTAACGATGAATATAAAGCTCCCCGTGATGTACTGAATGCCATTCCTTCGGTTAAGGTTGAGATGGAGCGCCATAAAAGCCGTGCATTGTGCTGTGGTGCCGGTGGTGGACAGATGTTCAAAGAAGCAGAAAAAGGAGATAAGGAAATATTCATCGAACGTACCGAGGAAGCTATCGCCACAGGAGCCGATATTATTTGTACCGCCTGCCCTTTCTGTATGACGATGATGACCGACGGAATCAAATACAAGAATCAGGAAGAGAGGATGAAAAATTACGATATTGCTGAACTTGTTAGTATGAGTTTGGGATTATAAGCTGACACATGCAAGGCTGAAGACAGAAACAGAGCACGAAAATTGAAGGTATTGAAAAAAGAAATTAACTATATAATTGAAAAATTGACTGAATGGAAAATTTTTGTTTTTGCCGACCCGCTTTTGCCCTACGGGGTAATTAGAAAAACCAATGCGCATTGCACAAACATTTGTAATTCAAAATAATTATGAGTTACTTAAAATCGCTTGTTGATTTATGAATAGTTTGCCACTTAATAGAAGATTATCGGTTACTAAACTTTCATCTGTTTTTAATAATACAGTAGCTTCTTATAAATTCTATTGGTTTATATCTCTGCTTCAATTATTTACAGAACGAAATAACAAAAGTATCCCAATAAAGGATATCCTAATAAAAATGATTTGTAATGCGTGGTATCCAATTAATTTTTTCAAATTGAGTTTTGGGTTTAGTGATAAACTTAATACCAATATTTCAATAATTCGCAGTATTCTAAATATACCCATTGATATTTCAAAGGAAGAGTTATTTGTAAAATTACAATGCACATCAGATAAGCAGGTTAATAGGCTAATAATACATTTTGAGCAACTCGTTCCTTATAGATTTTTATCACCTTGGATTAAGGGTACAAAAAATGAGATTATTCAACGTTCTCAATTCTTTGAAAACAACTGCTTGTACAGATTTAATAACGATGGCATTAATAGTATAGAAATTAATCCAGATTGGAGCACTTATTTAAATGAGAACAATAAAATATTGATAGATTATACATATTGGAATTTGAATTTGTTCCTTCAAGTTAGAAATCCGAATATACCAGATGTTGCAGGAAAACTAATTAAACCGATATCAAGGGGTAGTTTAATAAAACAAAGAAATTTTTGGAATATTGTACTTAATGAAATAGAAACTTTTAATTGTATTTATACAGGAAAGACTTTAACAGTGGATAATTTTGATATGGAGCATTTTATACCTTGGAGTTTTGTCGCACATGACCAATTATGGAATCTACTTCCTTCAAACAGTTCAATTAATTCATCAAAAAGCAATAAATTACCATTGTTAGACAAGTACCTTGAGCCATTTGTTGATGCTCAATATCAGGCAATTAATACTGTTTATAGAAAACAACCCCAAAATAAATTATTGGAAGATTATTTGATACTCGGAACAAATATCTCAGATATTGTAAGAACTCCATTATTAGATTTTAAAGATAAATATTACAACACACTTTCTCCCTTAGTTCAGATAGCAAATAATTCAGGCTTTGAATTCTGGGAAAGATAAAGAATATGAAACAGAAAAATATTTATTCATATTTAACTGCTATTGAAAGAGATAAATTATCCTTTCCGATGAATTGGCTAAAAAGAAGAAATTTCCTAAATGGTGAAATTCTTGATTTTGGCTGTGGTTTAGGGACGGACGTTGGGTTTTTACAAAAAAATGGATTTAACATTGTTGGATATGATAATTACTATTTTAAACAGTATCCTAAAAATAAGTTTGATACAATTACCTGTATATATGTATTAAATGTTATCGATAGTATTGAGCAAAGTAAGATACTCATGTCGATAAGTGAGTTATTAAAGACAGGAGGCAAGGCGTTTTTTGTGGTAAGAAGAGATATTAAGAGAGAAGGGTTTAGAGTGCACTATAAACATAAAAAACCTACATTTCAAACAAATGTTAGACTTCCTTTCAAAACTATTTTCGAAAACACCTTTTGTGAAATTTATGAGTATCAACATTTTAATCTTACTAATAAAAAAACAAAAGAATGCATATTCTGTTCTCCTGAAAATGAGATTATTCTTGAAACCGCATTTGCCTATTCAATGTTTGACAAGTTTCCTGTATCAGAAGGACATTCTTTGATTATTCCTAAAAGACATGTTTCGAACTATTTCGATTTAACCCTCAATGAACAAATTGCATCCCAATTAATAATAAACAGATTAAAAATAATTCTTGACAAAAAATATAATCCTGACGGATACAATGTAGGAGTAAATATCGGAAAAACAGGTGGACAAACTATTAACCACGTACATATTCATTTAATTCCACGATATAAAGGCGATGTAGAAAATCCAATTGGTGGTGTTAGAAATGTGATTCCACATAAAGGCGATTATACTACAAAACGTAAAAATTTCAAATAGAGTATAATTTATAAGCTAAAATTATGGTTAACAAACCACAAAACATCAATAATCTATTTTCAGAAATCAAGCAACTGATTGAAGAAGCAAAGCAAAATGTTGCTGTTGCTGTTAATGCAACTACAACAATTCTTTACTGGAATATTGGAGAACGCATAAATACAGACATTCTTGATAATAAGCGAGCTGAAT
>JAOZLR010000068.1 GCA_029934735.1 Bacteroidales bacterium | reverse complement strand
CATCCGGCTCGACACTTGCATAAGCAAGACTGTTCAAGTTTATCTGCTTTATAATAATCGGCTCAAATGTTTTTTTACCATTTGTTGAAACCGCAACTGAAGCTGCAACAGATTTTTTATTTATAGATTGTAAATCTGTGCTGTTAGGTTCCTGCTTTGTTGTTTCGGCACTTGCAAGAAAAGTCCCTTTTTCTCTTTGTTTCAGATATTCATCGGCAAAGGCAAACTCTTTTTTAGGAATTGTATATTCCATTTTGCCAGTAGTTATCAGCATAATGTCTTTTGAAATGTCATCGTGAGTTTCAGTCCTGGCCATCTGTACTTTTACTTCATCGAACAGAGAATTAACTGAATCAATATCTCCTGAACCTGATTTTAATTGAATTTGACTGGCAAATTCTTTAAGATTTTCAAGTTCTTTTTCTTTAGCCTTGATTTGAGACGATAGTTCCTGCGCCATCTCATAAGCTTTGGTTGAGGCAGCAATTAAAATGCAATATTCCTGTTTTAGGTTTTTAGCTTTCTCTAGTTCACCTTTCACAATTTCAATATCACTGATATTGTTAATATTTTCCATCAATGAATCAAGTGATGAGTGTGCCACTTCTGCTTTTTCATTTTTGCTGTCCGAAATCCGTTTTGCTCTTTCTCTTGTATTTGTTAACTTTCGTATATCATTTTTTGTATTTGCCACGAAAAGAAAAGCACTGTCGGTTATCAAGCGTATATCATTGCGTTCTTTTAACAGCTTTTCTTTGAGAAGATACGGTGCAGAAGTTGTGTTTACCTGCTTTGTATCTAAGGGGCATTCTTGTTTGGCATTGTTTTGTGCAATTAGTTGGGGTTTTTGTATTTCGGCAGTTTCAGCTTTTTCTGTCGGTTGTAACTCTTCCTTTGGCAGCACGCCGGTAAGCGCCAGGGCTCTTCCGGTTTCTCCGGCAGTTATTTTTATATTATATACAGTTATTGTATTATCTGTATTATCTCTGTCGGATGAAAAATATGCAGTTTCTCCATTTTTGTCAGGAATGAATAGAATGTCATCAAACGGCGAATTTACTCCTACTCCAAGATTTTCAGGCTCTTTCCATGCCTCTTTCTCTTTGTCATATTTTGACACAAAAATATCATATCCTCCAAGAGAATTGTGTCCTTTTGAGCAAAAGTACAGGGTCGTTCCGTTATCTGTCAGTACGGGATAATCTTCATCGTATTGAGTGTTTATGACTGAGGATATTTTCTCAGGGTCACTCCAGTTATCATCTTCTTGTAAGACAGATTTATAAATGTTCTTGTTTTCACATTCATCATTTCCATAACTTGAAAAATAGCAAATTCCCTGTGGTTCTGAAAGATACACAAATGTCAGTACCTCTTTCTTTTTATCAATTTTGCATTTGAATATCTCAGGCTTGACTATTAAGGTTCCTTTCAGATCGTCAGCATAATACCCCCTGTGAAAATTATTTTTTTCGAATGATGTTTTATCGAGCATTTCTGCGATCATTTTTTTCCCTGAAAGTGATAATCCGTTAAGGCAGGAATTTATTGATTTCAGCACCTCTTCTTTTCTGGGTGAATCGGCAGGAGCACTATTAAAATATGAATTGTAATATTTCAGTGCTTTAGCATAATCCTGATTATTATGATAAGCCAATCCAAGGTAGTAGTTAAGCTCGGGATTATCCAGAGTTTTACTCTCTGCTACAGAGAGATATTTTATAGGGATTTCTTTGTTGTCACGCTTATTATACAATGCACAAACTCCATAACGGTAGTTGAAAGTTGCATTGTCAGAATGGACGCTTACCAGGTGTGCATACAGTGGCATTGCGCTTTTGTAATTGTCGTTCCCGAATAGATTGTCAGCATTATTTATCAGTTGATCTTCAGTGACTGAATTAGCCTGCGAAAACCCTGTAATCGGGTTCACAATGATAAATAATCCAAGGAATAATGATAAAACAAACTTTTTCTTCATTTCTAAAAGTATTAAAGATGAGATTTATACGCTAGTTTGGGAAAAAGGTTTTATATCTTAGATGTTATCCAATATTTGGAAATATTTTCAATTTTGGAATGTCTGACTAAAATGCATTTTTTATTCTTCTCAGGAAGTCGGTTTTTTTTCTCAAATTTGAGATGATGAATCTGTATTCTGCTCCCTCCTTATCTCCTTTGTATGTTCGTTTGTCATCTTTCATCTCACGAATCATATTGTTATATTCAGTATTTGATGAGATTGTTTGCATCATATTATTTCTGTAATTGAAGTAGTACCAATATTTACTTCTGTCGAATTCAAGGTAAATATTAACGACATCGCCTGTACGTTTTTTTGCAACTTCAATGTATCCGTTGAAGTATTTGTTGATGGCCTGGTCGTTAATACCTCCGACACCAACAAGGCCTCTGGATATATATGATCTTGTAGCATAATTCCACTTCAATTTCAAATCAGAAAATAGCATTGTATGTTCCAGCCCGGAAGGATACTTTCTGAGTCTGCCAAACAAATTAACATCGGCAACAATATCGTCTGCCTCCTTTTCACCAAGCATATCAGTAAGAGCTTTAAGGAAGACCGGTCTTTTAACATTAACACCCTGTAAGTTTACCTTTGAAGTATTTTCAACTAACATATCCATTGCTTTTTTGTCAAAGGGGAAGTCTAAAGCCATTACAATATCAAAGGTTGTTGAGTCGGGGATAATATACTGTACAGCAGTTCCATAAGTAGCCATGTTTACCATTCCGAAGTCAACTCCGAGATTCAGAGTCCCTTCACTGGTCAGAATACATTGTTTTCTTTCGAGGGTGAGTTGGTTCCCGGCATAAGAATTCCCTCTTAATTTCTCTTTGCTCCCAATTATATATGCTTCTCTTTTTTTGTCGAACCTTATATATCCGCTTGCTGATATTATAACCTGGTCTGATTTGCTACGTTTTGGTTTTAGAAATCCGGAGTAGAATCTGTTAATTTCGGGAGAGAACAATAAAGCTGCTTCCAGTTTGTCTCCATTCAGGTTTGTGAGATCTTCAGAAATATCAATATAAATATCTTTTGGGTTTATGTCGGAATTAAATTTCACCCAACTACGCTGGCCGGCACTACATGTGTGTCTGATCCTGAATCCACCGTTGAAATTCATAAATTGATTGTTTGCCATTAATGTGACATTACCCGAAAAGTCAAAATCATTACTTATGGAAAATCCTGTTGAATCGGAAACGTCACCTGTACCTGTTGTTTGATATGTCTGATCAACTCCAATCTCTTTCAGGAATATCTGTTGTCTGTATCCTGTTTCGTCAACATAATCATAATTCCCAATACCGATATAATTGTTTCTTCCATTGATATTTATTACGCCTCCATATATTTCATGATAGCGTGTAACAGTATTTGCTAATATATTCACGTCCGAAAATGTGTTCATTTGTGCATCCTTCAGGATAGTTACTTTTCGGTCGGAAGGAAATATTGCTGCATCAGCTACCCTGATATATTTAACATCTTCGGCCTTAATGATGTAGTCTTTCAGGCTGTAAGTAGCAATTGTAGATGTAAACCTGAGTGAATCCTGTTCTGGGTGAGTAGAAATGAATTCTGAGCCCACAAGAGGGATGTCAATCAATTCACGGATACTCATATCATTATATTTTGCCATTTCGACTTCTTTTTCAGTACTACCCATTGCAATCTCGTAAGAGTCCATAAACCAACTGAATTCATCTATCAGGCAAACATACATATTAACAGGAAATTCTACAAGCGACAAACCACCGTTTGATAAAAACTTTCCATTTCTTTCGTTAAAGTCGATATGCGAATTATAGTTGTGAGTGGTAAATGTTGAGGCCAAAAATTCCTGTGATATAAGGTTAAAGTCGGCTGTGTCGGCAAAAATTTCGTGTTGTTTAAACTTGTATAAATTCGATTGCATTTCAGCATCTTCAAAACTGATACGGCCATTACCCATTGATTGCTCGGGCGTCAGAATGAAAGAGCCATATAGTTTTGACTGGCCTCCAAACATATCCATTGGTATCTCATGAGGTGTTACCACCATAAAATCTTTATACGGGACCCAGTGTATTGTCACATCCACTCCTTTTACTGTAGGATATTCAACAGGAGTTAACTGTTCGGTTACAACAAAATTTGTAGCGTTGGCATTACAAGAATCGGGGAAGAAAATGTAATCCTCAGACCAGGAAGTTGACGTTAGGTATTCAAGCGACCCGTTACCATGTAATCCTTTGTTGCTAAGTTGCAGATCAGAAAAGAATGTGCCTTTATCGTAAGCGACTATTCCTTCAGCAGGAGTACTTGCTTTAAATCCGAGAGAATAATCTTCCTGGACTTTGAGTGTCTGCTCCATGTCCGGGAATATTCCTGCTGAGGCGAGATACCCGGAAAATTCAAGCATTTCTGTTTTGAAATTATCAAGGCTATCTATATTAAACGGATAAAGATAAAAGAAGAACTTTTCACGGTCGTAAATACTATTATATGTTTCCGGTTTGTCGTAGTAAACGTATGAATCTTTAGTGCTTTTAAACAGAGGGTATTGTGGGAAATTTTTAAGGCCTGATTTATTATTGGCATCATCAATAATTAATTCTCCTCCCAGATCGGCAACAACACTTTTTATTGCAACAAGAGGATGTTTACCATATTCATCAGGTTCAAAGCTTTGCACCATAAATCTCATTGAATCGACAGAGGGCATATCAAGCTTGAATTGTCCGTAGTTGAATTCACACTGGTTTGCAAAAAAATCGAAAAGTCCGGCATGAACTCTGCCCGTAAAAACGAAGTCCATACCTTGCTTAACTAACAATTGCCTGTTATCGGGATAAATAAACACATTTTGTGAATCGCTAAGGAAAACAAACGGCACTCCATAGAGGCGTAAGGCAAAACTGTCAAGTTCAAGGCCTGCATTTTTAAGATTATAGGTTTCCGAATTGAACTGTATAACATCGTAATCTATCTTTTTTGCCATAGCCTTTATATAGTCAAATAATTTATCCTTGGCTACAGCTTTTTTCTCTGATGGGTTGTATATTATAAAACCTTTGTTTGAAAGGTTAACAAACATTCCAATTAACTGTTCCTGGGGAATTTTCATATAAAATGACAGATCTTCCAGATAAATCTCCCTTGTATTATTTTTTTTGCAGTATCCCTGTATAGCGTTTAGTGGGTTAATCCTATCCATTCCCTGCAATTTTTCATATCTCCCGGCCGAAAAGTAATTACTTGATTCAAAAACTGCACTGGATAAGCCTGTAGATCCTTTAACTGCTCTAAAATCCATAATACTGTCTTTTAGATTCCAATACATAGCCTCAGTATATATATCAAGATCATGAAATGAATCATAAAAAGGGCTTTGTGCTAATCCTTCCCCTGAACGGACAAGAGCGAGCTCCTTGTTATTGTCAACATAATTCATTTGTATGCCGGCGTGATAGATGGAGTCCTCCTTGTATCTGATAGCAACAGAGGAGAGGATGGATGAAATACGGTTTGGCCTGATAACAAAGCTTTTTGAACGTATTTCAATAAAATCCTTTTTCCCCCTTTTTATTTTGACTATTGCATCATTATTTTTACTACCCGAACCCAATAGTTTACTTCCCTGCATCTGTATGCCTCCAACATAATCAATGTTCTTAAATACAGATTTAATTGGCACCCTTTTCAGATAAGAGCTGAAGCGAGGGTAAGTGGCTTTCTCGGGAGAGACATTTGAAAGTACTTTTTCGTCCAAATTACCGAGTAATGGTTTTTTCCAGTATTTCTTATGATAGAATGTAACCGAGTCAGCATGAAACCTTGAAAATCCCAAATATATATCGTAATTACCCAAAATCGCATAAACGGTATCTTCACTAAAACCTGCCCTTGTCCAGTTAATTTTTCCGTTAACACCATTCCACTTATTTTTTAAAGGGAAGTAAATGCCCTTTGTGTTGAAAATGACAGAACTGTCCTTATTAGCATAACATTTAAGTGTAAACATTGAGAAATTCACTTCAGGAACTGAATCATATTTAAATGTAAAATCATAGGAATCTGCTTTCCAAGCAACTCCTTTTGATTTATATAAGATTAAATCATTTATCAGGTTATTGCTAAACTGAAGAAAGACAGTAACATGTTTTATGCTTCTTTTGTCATTGGCCAGAATCCTAAGGCTTTTGTACCAGGCTTTGTAGCTTTCTGTCGGATGGTCGTATTCCATAATGCCATTCATGCTTGACAGATAATTGTAAAAATGAGGATATGGCCGCAACCTGCGTTTTAGCAGAAGATTGCTCATTAATTTTATACTATCCTTAAACTCTTTATTGTATGTGCCTGTATTCCAGTATTCAGTAAATTTTACCATCAAAGCATCACACTTTTTCTTGCTCTCTTTGTGGCTTACCTTTCCGAAAAATGTATTAAGCTCTTTAAGGAATGTTTGAGAATCATCTGAGAATTGTTTAAATTGTTGGGAGGTTGCTACAGATGATAATAGCAGGAATGAAAAGATAATTGTGATTTTCAGATATGCTTTCATTTTGAAACGATGCTGTCTTTTGAAAATTTCAGGGCAATCCATTCATCTTTCATCATCATATTATTAAATGCAAGGTCGATTTCTTTTGCCTCATCTTTTAATAGTTCCACATCTTCGATTAAAAAACCACTCAAAAGCAGGATGCCGTTATCATTAAGATAATCGCAATATACTTTCATATCTTCAAGAAGTATATTCCTGTTGATATTGGCAAGTATAACGTCGAACATCTCATCTTTCAATGCACTTGTGTCACCTAATCTAACGTCAATTTTTTTACATTTATTTTTACGGCGGTTTTCCAGTGCATTGTTATAAGCCCATTCGTCAATATCAATTGCAACAATACTCGATGCGCCAAGAATTTCAGCAAGTATTGATAAAATTCCTGTGCCACATCCCATATCAAGGACAGATTTGCCTTCAATCTTCTCATCGAGCATTTGCTCGATCATTAGTGAAGTTGTGTCGTGATGTGCTGTTCCAAATGACATTTTAGGCTCAATTATAATTTCATATTTTACACCCTCTGCTTTTTTGTGAAATGGTGCCCTGACATAAACATCATTCCCAATTGTTACGGGTTGAAAATTACTTTCCCAAACTTCATTCCAATTTTGCTCTTTAATTAACTTTTCGGTGAATGAAATTTTATTCATCTCTGAGCTTATAATTTGAATTGACCTTAGTTTCTCATTATCATAGTTTTCTGCAGGAATATATGCTTTTAGGAAATTTTCATCTTCCTCAAAACTTTCAAAACCAATTTCAGATAATTCTGCAATTATCATATCCGTTAACGGATAACCGGAATCTGTTTTGAAAGTAACTTCTAAGTAATCCATAATACTAGCCTGTGACGTTATTTTGATGTTAAAATGATTGAATAATTTTTGCAAAATCGTCAGCCTTAAGCGATGCACCACCTATTAAACCGCCGTCAACATCCTTGTTTGCAAATAGTTCTCTGGCATTTTTTGGATTGCAGCTTCCACCATAAAGGATTGTTGTGTTTTCGGCAATATTTTCATTATATTTTTCTTTGATCAGCGACCGGATAAAAGCATGCATCTCCTGTGCCTGATCCGAAGTGGCAGTTACGCCTGTGCCAATAGCCCAAACAGGCTCGTAGGCAATTACGACATCTTCAAAATCTTCTTCTTTCAGATGAAACAATGACTCTTCCAGTTGTGCTTTAACCACATCAAAATATTCTCCGGCTTCTCTTTCAGGAAGTAGTTCTCCGCAACAGAATATTGGCTGAATACTTGACTCTATTGCCCTGTTTACTTTTTCGGAAAGCATTTCATTACTTTCATGATAATATTTCCTTCTTTCGGAGTGACCTATAATGCAGTAATCAATATTCATCGACTCAAGCATTGCAGCCGAAATTTCGCCCGTGTATGCTCCTGATTCGTGATCGTTTACATTTTGGGCACCGACAAACAGGTCTGATTCGCTTGCCGAATCGGATGTCAGTTCAAGATAGGGTGCCGGAGGACAAATTATCACTCCAATATCGCCAATATCATTACTGTTGATGAACTCAACAAGTTCGTTTATAAGGTCGTCGGCTTCCTGAAATGTGTTATTCATTTTCCAGTTGCCTGCAACTATCTGTTTTCTCATAATCTGTTTTTTCTGATTTAATAATTGTCAAAATTAATTATTTGGGAAAAGTTATTTGTTAAAATATAAATTAATTATCAACAAACTTTTGTTTGAAATCTTCATAATCTGGGAAGTCATTATAATGCCACTTGTCAAGAACAACGCCGTTTTTTAATAGTACAAGACCAGGATTGGCTCTTATCATAGTTTCAAGTGAAACATCATCAGCAAAATAATAATCCACTACAAGACTATTTTCCTTAAGAAAATTGCGGACATCATTGGGTATGCTGCTTGTAAGTATTACGAAGGAATATTCGTCTTCATCACATTTTGTAAGGAGATGTTGAATTTTCTCCAGTTCTTTTGTATTCATCTCATTGATATCATACGAAACCAGCATAAACTGAAAGTCCGAATTGGCAATAACCAGATCTGTCATATCAGTGCCTGCTTCGTCCTCAATCAGCAGGTCGCTAACTTTGGGATTTGGGTCGATAATACGCTGCCTCACAAACTCCCATTGTGACATCCATACCGAGTCGTTGTATGGATAGTTGGGGGATAGAAATTCCTGCTCCTCGCCGGTATCTCTATTTTTATAGGTAAGATAATATTTTAAAGGGCTCTTCTCCTCAACTATCATCTTGTTTCCAACTTTCCAGTCTCTGAAATCAATCATGGGCAGATGTCTTATGTTGAAAATCTCAAACCATACAAACCCCAAAGTAAAAATGATAATAAGTGAATATTCAACTTTCTGGTTAAAACTGAATCGAATTCTGTTTCGTGAGAAAAAAACTATCATCAGCAGAGATACAATTACCAGATTCTTGTAAAAGGTTTGCCAGTTGGACAGGATGATGGCATCGCCAAAGCATCCGCAATCAGGGACAGGATCGTAAAGAGCATCATTAAAGGTTGTTACAGTGAAAATGGCCATCATTATCATCACAAGCCAGGATGTTACTTTAAGCCTTATGTTGAACAGTAACATTGCTCCAAGTACAAACTCCGACGCATTGAGAATGACTGACAGCGGAAGGGCATAAGGGATTGCCCAGTCAGTGCCGAAAGCGATAAAGTAATCCATTATACGATACTGAGTTCCCATCGGGTCAACTCCTTTTACAAACCCTGAGAAAATAAACAGAAGCCCGAGAATTGAGCGTACAATCCCGACCTGAATAGGATTGAATCTCCAATTGATGAAAGCAGCAACTATTATTTCAATTGACAGTAATGTGAGAAACAATGAATTGAAATCTGCAATTTTGTCTATCAAATACCCTGACAACAGAACAGCCAGAATAAATACCCAGGTTAATGCAGATTTTGACTTTATTGTAACCATTCGGATTTAAAATTCAGGATTAGAATTTTCTTCGAGTTGAATAAGAGCGAAAATTGCATAATTAATGATGTCGTTATAATTTGCATCAAGGCCTTCCGAAACAAATGTTTTTCCTTCGTTATCCTCAATCTGTTTAACTCTTAGAAGCTTCATAAGAATAATGTCGGTCAGTGAGCTGATTCTCATATTTCTCCAGGCTTCACCATAGTCGTGGTTTTTATCTTTCATCAGCGACATGGCAGCTATGATGTTCCTGTCGTATAATTTAATAGCTTTGTTGGGCGCCATAGCTGTTTCTTCTCCTGTCCCGAGTTCAAGTTGTATCAGGGCCATAACCGAGTAGTTGACAATGCCGATAAATTCAGGTTTAATTCCTTCGTCAACCTTCTGAACACCTTTCTCCTGGATACTTCTGATACGGTTGGCTTTTATATATATTTGATCTGTCAGGGAGGAAGGACGCAATATCCTCCAGGCGCTGCCATAGTCTTTCATCTTTTTCAAAAAGACCTCCCTGCACATTTCAATTACC
>JAOZLR010000393.1 GCA_029934735.1 Bacteroidales bacterium | reverse complement strand
TGGGATAGTTTTGGTTCAAACCAAAAGCGTTACTCATTCTATTTATCCTATCTTCAATTTCGGTTATGATTAGAATAAGTGTTAAATCGGGAGGGTAAAGTGTTACTTCACCGCCTTGTGTAAGGTTTTTTGTGATGACACTATCCAGCAAAACTGGTTGGCCATTGTTGTCACCTGCAAAGGTTAGTTCGATATTCTGGCCATTGAGGTTAACTGCAAAAGTGCCCACAACTACAATTAAAATCAAGATTGCTTTTTTCATAGTGGCGTTTTTTAAAGGTTTACAATTCATTTGACTGTTGTTAGTTGTTTATCTAAAAGTTCATCAATGAGTTTATACAGCTCTTCCCCTGAACTTGGTCTGGGAGCTGCTGGGTAGGCAATGTCGCCTTCTTTATCAATTAGAATGAATTTTGGGTATCCCCGGGATAAACCCGGAATTTCTGCCTTAATAGTATCTTTTAAATTTTCAGTCATAAAAATATGATAACCTTCCAATTTCTCTTTTTGCATCTCTTTCTTCCATCTTGATATGCGAAATAATCCATAAGATCTGGCAAGGTATAGAAACACAACATGTTTATTTTTGTATCTCTTTTTCAGTTCAGGAAGGTGTTTGAATTCAGCAATGCAAGGACTGCAACCTGTTACCCAGATATCAATATAAATTACTTTGTTTTCAAATTCTCTCAATGATAAAATTTCTGCAAAATATTCAAATCTATCGTAATCATCAATAATCTTTATTTCAGAATTATTACTATTTTCATTTACTTGACAATATACCAGCGAGGATGCCAGCAATTGAGTCAGAATGAGCAAAAAAAATCGATAACTTGTTGTTTTCATATCTTCTTTTTTTGTTGCTGCCTTATGCAGGTGTTCTATTTAGCTACGGATGATTGTTAGCTTTTCTTGTAAAATACCAACTGATAATAAAGAATGATCCGAAAATGATAATAAACATACTGAGGTAAAAGGCAAACTCAAAACCTTTCCAGGGGTAACAGAAAAAATACATTGCTCCAAAACCCAACAGAGTTATCAAGATGCCACCAATAAGCTCCCATTTCCAGGCAATAAAAAGTAAAACCAGAAATATTAACCAGGGTGCTGAATTCGGGCTGTTTTGAATGATGCCTTTTATTCCTCCTCCATAATCGCCAGACCCGGATAGCAAGGCAAAAACAAATGTCAAACTAAATACAATAAGTAGTGTATATCTTGCTATTCCGCGAAGATATTTTGCCAGCAATAAATTTCTCTCTTTATTCATAGTTCATTTTTGGTTTAATGAAGTTATTTTTGATTATGCTTTTTCTTCAAATAACCACTCACAATAAAAAGGACACCCACAATAACGAATGGAATAGTAATGATCAGGATGATAAAGATGCTCATCCAAATGGAGTCGTTCATTTTATAATTATGCATAAAAACAATCGGGCTTAGTCCAAGACCAATTATTATGAAGATTATTCCACCGACATATTCCCACTTCCAGGCTATTATAAGAACTGCAAGTAAAATAAATGATGGAATGAGATGGATGATAAAGGCACCAAGTTGTTGCCAAATGGTTAACCCGGGCGAAAAAGCGTCTGCAGCAAACAAACTAATAAAAAGGATAGCAAGCATGCAGATAATCCGGGGCAACCAATGAAATATCTTGGTGGACTCTTTCATATTATTTCAGTTTTAATCTTTCACGCAACGAACAGATAAAGCGACACCAACAACACTTCCGAGATATTGTCTATTAATCTGTTTTTGATCAAAATCCATATTACGATAATATTTCACCCCATAATTTGAGTTCCAAAAAAAACATTTATGGCCGGGACCCCAAAACTGACTCTGCACATAATATCCACCCGGAAGAGCCGTGAAACCAAAATCATCAGTAGCGCCAGTATTTGGAGGCATCCATAATGTTGTACCTGCCTGTTTCAGGTTTCCGCCTGCATCCGCACCTCTCCAGTCAAGACTTCCCCACTCCGGGCTCCCAATTTTATATTCACTGTCAACAGCACCCTCCAAAAGCTGCCAATCCATATCATCCGGTATATGCCAGCCATCGGGACAAATACCCTGTCCGCCGGTTGTAGTTGTGTACTGCATCATTTCATACCAGTAGTACAATCCTCCCACAATATTGCAATTATCTTCAATATTAGCCATACAGTATTTTTCAATGATGTTATTGTTTGTTGGTATATCGGGTGCATCAATCATAGTCCCCACATTCAGATTCTCCTTTAACCAGCATTGACTATAAATCTGAATAGTATTATAGACTTGCCCTTCATAATCTACTGTTGGTACTCCGATGCAGGGAATATTGGTTGCATATTGGAATGTGTATATTTTTGATTCTTCAGGCGAATCCAGTATTCCCGACTCACCAAGTTCATTATAGCCAACAAATAATAAAGCATCTCCCGGTTCAAAGGGGAGATACTTTACTAATCCAGCTAATTTTAAATTGGTGTTTTGGGGGCCAGAGCCCAAATATTCTATCTCATAATTTCCTCCTGAACTGGTAATAGAAGATAACTTTATTGTCTTTGTATATCCGAATGCACTTACTGAAAGCAGATAGATGTTTTTGGAGCCGGAAGTGAATGAGAATAAATGATTTCCGGGGTTTAACACACTCTGATATCTTGCAACATTTTGCCCTAAAAGGTTGGTTACTTCAATAGCTACCATACCGCTTATGTTCATACTGAGATTAAATTCTGTTTTCCCTTTAAATGGATTTGGGAAATTTTGAGCCAGACTTAATGAACTTAAATCTTCTGGAAATTCATATAAGCCAGTCCATAGCAGGTTAATTGTTGTATCAGGTGCATACAACATAACATCTGCACTCTGAGTCAAATTCTTAATATAGATACTATCCAGAGTAACATAATCACCATTATTATCTCCGGTAAACACTAAGTCAATTGATGATTTTTGAGCAATCAAGGGGTGAGTTAAGAAAATTAAGATTGCGATTAAAATTGCATGTGTTTTCATAATTACAGTTTATTTGTGAATATCTAATATTTCTGTGTTTTCGATTTTATCTGCGGGTAAATTGTCATTTGATTTTTT
>JAOZLR010000392.1 GCA_029934735.1 Bacteroidales bacterium | reverse complement strand
TCGAACTGCTGGCATCATTAATAGCCAGCGTAGGTATGATAATGCTTATGATAAATGCTGTTGCCGGAAAAGTTACTATAATTATCGGTATCGCAGCTCTCGTAATACTCTACCTTGTGCAGTGCTTGCCGTTTCTCCATAAGCATAACGATTGGTGCATGTTGAAATTAACACTTAATCATATTTCACTTATTGTTGTGCTTACAGGAATGTTGCTTACAATTTTACACTCCGGTATCAACCTTATTGTTTTAATGATTGGCTGGATATTATTGGGTGTCTGCCTGATTATAAATTTTGCTGGCAGGGATAGAGATAACCAATCGGGAATGTGGATGATACAGATACGTATTTTTATAATAATTGCAATTAGTCTTGTATTTTACTTGGGATTTTAAAGCATTATTTCTTTGTCCCTCAAATATATTTAGTACTATTGAAAATAAATTCTACTTTTATACCGGAACAAAACAAAGCTCTGTGACACGAAAGCTAATCATAATAGTAATTATCCTTTTCCCGATGCTGATAGCAGCACAGCCTATATCATTTATAAGAATAGAAAATCCCGACAGTCTTAAAAGTATTCTTCCTGAAACCTCAGGACAGGAGAGAGTTGACCTTTTGAATAAGATTGCACATTCGGTTCATTTGAAAAATCCTGAAGAGACTTACCAATATGCACAGAAAGCACTTGATCTTTCCGACAGTCTGGGCTATAGCCAGGGAAAAGCAGTTGCACTTTGGCTCTTGTCATACGAAAAACAGAATGATGCTGACAAACTAAAAATATTTTACCAGGCTAAGAAATATCTTAACGATAGTACTTACTGGGTGGTAAAATATAAAATATTATATTCAATTGCCGACATGTATGTGAAAATTAAAGAGTATGATTCTGCATATAAATACTATAAAAAAATAAATACAGAAATAAACTCTCCTGAGGGATTTTATAAACGAGTTGTTGTCCTTAGTCGTGCAGCGGCTGTGTATAAAGGTATCGGTAACTATAAGCGCGAAGAAGAATTCTTAATTATGTTATACAACGCTTTCCTTTATGAATGGAATCCCCTTATCAATAAAAATCTTTTAACGTATCCAGGAAAACTGGGCAGCTATTACACAAAACATGGATATTACAGTCTTGCAGTTGAAGTAAACAAAAAAATACTGGATAATATAGATATATTCCAGTTAAAGGATGATTACAGGGATTACATTGAAGCAAAATATTTTGGACAAATAGCAAGGGCATACAGCCATTGGGGGAAATACGATTCTGCAATATATTACCATAACAGGTCAATAAATAAATTTACTCTGTCGCAAAAAAGATACAATGAGAGTTTAAAAACTGACAAAGAGTTCGAGTATAAAGACTGGGAAATAAATATTGCCAATCAGTTAGAGGGCAAAGCCATTGTTCAGATGAACCTCGGTATTTACGATAGTTCGAGGGTAAATTTTAACAGATCAATGGAGATGCGGAAAGAGAAAAAAGATGAGTTCGGTATTGCAATGTGCCTCGATGGACTTGGAGAACTTTGCCAGGTGCAGGGAAAATACCCAAAAGCACTCGAACAGCTTGATGAAGCAATAGAGATGAAGAAGAGTTATAGGGAACGTCTTAATTTGAGAAGGAATAAAAGATCAATAATTACTATAAATAAAGTCATAGACGAGAGTATTTCCATTTCATTTTTTAACAGGGGAAAACTTTTTTACGACTGGGGGAAGAACGAACTTGCAACAGAGCAATTTGACAAAGCCATAAAATTATGTCGCGAAATAGGTTATGTACGAGGTGAGGCACAGGCATTAATGGCTGTCGGGGATATTTTCCTTAAACAGGATAGTGCAGAAGCGGCGAAAATCAACTATATAAAGGCATACGACATATTCGACAAAACGGATAACCTTCCAGAGAAAGCGCAGGCACAAGCCAAACTTGGAGATTACTATTCATATAACGGAGATGTTAGCGAGGCACAGAAGCATTACCATCTTGCATTATCAATATTTGATAAACTGGGGCTGCAACGCGACCTTGCAAAGGTTTCTTCAACAACTGCGCAACTTCATTTTCAAAAAAAGGAGTATGATGAGGCTATTAATGAATATCAATTAAGTATTAGAATAGCAACACCACTTGAGCTGCAAAAGGTTTTAATGGACTCGCACAAAGGGTTATCTGATGTTTATACCGCTTTAGGCAAAAAAGACTTTGCATTTGAGCACTACAGAAAATATGTTGCAGCGCGCGACTCATTATTCACACTCGAATCGAATAAACAGATTGCAAATCTCGAAGCTGTTCTCGAAGCTGAAAAAAAAGAGCAGGAGATTGAAATGCTAAAAAATGAAAATGAACTAAATCAGTATAAACTGGAGCGTTCGCAGTATGTGTATATAAGTATCGGAGGCCTGACCCTGTTGCTGATCATCTCAACTATTCTGTATTATCGTCAGGAAAAGCTAAAGGCTTCAAAGCAGAATCTAACACTTGAGCAAAAGCTTCTTCGTACACAGATGAATCCACATTTTATATTTAATGCACTTACAAATATTCAAAGCTTTATGTACCTCAATAAACCTGTAGATGCTGCCACATACCTAACAACATTTGCAGGCCTGATGCGGAATATTCTTGATAATTCAAAGAAGAATTCAATACCGTTAGACAAGGAAATTACAACTATTTCAAACTATCTTAAACTTCAAAAGCTAAGGATGGGAAATAAACTTGACTATACAATTGAATTGGATGAATCGATAGTGCCCGAAAGATGTCAAATTCCACCTATGCTTGCTCAGCCCTTTATCGAAAATGCTATTGAACACGGGATTATACATAAAAAGGAAGGTGGACATATTAAGATCAAATTTTCATCATCTGATGATTTATTGCTTTTTGAAGTTACCGATGATGGTGTAGGCCGTGAAAAGGCTGCTGAACTGGAAAAAGGCAAGGTGAAGGTTCATGTGTCAATGGCCACAACCATTACAAAAGACAGGCTTAAAATTATCAATAAAAAGATAAAGAGTAAAATAACACTTAATATCATCGACCTGAAAGATGAGAACAATAATCCGGCAGGAACAAAGGTAGT
>JAOZLR010000391.1 GCA_029934735.1 Bacteroidales bacterium | reverse complement strand
GCTCAGTCTGACAAGGTGGTTGCTCAGTCTGACAAGGTGGTCGCTCGGTCTTACGATGTAATTGCTTTAAGCTGATAAATATGCTGGTATTATTATCAAGATTTTTCAAACTATAACCCTGACATTTCCAGGCTAATATCCCAAAGTTTTTTCTGAATATCAGCATCATAAGATATTGCAGCCGGATGTGCCGGTCTTTTGCTCACAAAATATTTACCGGTTACATTGTTCACATCAGCTGATGTTGCAAGATAAACAGATGTTTCCGCTCCCTGTTTTCGTGACCCGCCACCCATTCCCCAGCCTGCATGCAGAAGTTTGGTGCTTATGACACCTGGATGGAGACAGTTTGCTGTTACCTGCGTTTCCGATAGCTTATTAGCAAGATTGAATGTAAACAGAATGTTGCAAAGTTTGGAATATGCATAAGCTGTGTATCCATCATAGAATTTTTCACCTTGCAAGTTGTCGAAATCAATGTCCGACGAATGAGCCATTGATGAGACAGTAACAATGCGGCCCTGATCAGACTGTTTTATTGTGTCGAGCAACAGATTGGTAAGAAGGAAATGAGCAAGATGGTTAACAGCAAAGGTCATTTCATAACCATCTTTTGAAAGCTCTCTCTTACTGCAAAAAACTCCGGCATTGTTGAGCAGAACATCCAACTTGTCATATTTTGAGTTGATCTCAGCAGCAATGTGTCTGACATTCTCAAGTGATGATAAATCGGCTACCACAAAGTCAATATCATTGTTTCCGGTCTGCTCTCTTATTTCATTAAAAACGGTTTTTACCCTTTGCAGATTTCTTCCGTGGATAATGACTTTATGGCCCATTGAGGCAAGTTCGAGTGCCGTTTGCTTGCCTATTCCATCTGTTGAACCTGTTATTAATATTTTCTTTTTCATCACGAATATTCAGAACAAACATTTATTTCCTGTTAATTGACTTTCTTAGTTCCTGCATATCCATAAAATCATTGGGGTTAATTCCTAATCATAAACTTTCCAGTTACCATTGTGCCGTTAGCTGATATCCTGTAAAAGAACAAACCTTCAGGCCAGTTACCGGTATCTATTTTAAGATTGCCATCATTAATTCTATCTTTAAAAACAACTTTACCACTTAAATCAAAAACCGAAATGCTTGCATCGTTTAATTTTTTAAAATCCTGTATCTCAATGAAAACAAAATCTTTTGCAGGATTTGGAAAAACGTGGATTGCCATAGTCTTCCCCATTTCATTAACCGATACCGGCGGGTTTAACGGTGTCCCCCAGGTTTCATCACCTTTTTTGAAATAGACAATATATTCATTCATTGAATATGAATTGTCACTATAAAAATGATTGAATCCCACACCTTTTATTGCCTCTCCTTTTACATAACCAAATTCCAAGGCATAAGTATAACAGGTATCGGAATACCAAAATCTCATTTCTCTCAATGTAGTTTTCGGCCTTTGGTTATAGTTGTCAAAATCAAGCATATACCTGTGTGGAACATCCTCTGAAGCTTCAAATGGTAAATTGTCGTGGAGGACATGTGTAAGGTCTGTAATAGTATCAATAATGGTATAAAAACTGTAACCGGAAGAGTAAGGATCATACCACCATCTGGTTCTTTCAAAAGTGTAAACAACTGCATCATTACCCAACAATTCTTTATCAATTACTTTTTCTATTTTAAAATGATAATCTACACCACCATTTACCTCTTTCCAATGGTATTCATCCCCGATTTCATAATCAAGAATATCTCCTATTGTCATTTGTTGATAACCTAAAGGTGGTTCTGACAATCCTTTCAAGTTATGTTCATACACTTGATATGTATCTCCCTCAAAGCCTGGAAAATCTCTGAAATTTATTGTTTTTACGAATCCATAATTTTTGCTGATTTCAATTGTGAAAGTATTTCCTTCACCGGTTATTGAGATTGTTTTTACAAGGTCAGTAACTCCGAGAAATTCCTTTTCGGAAATATCAGTAACAACTGCATTATAGACATCTCCAAGGTCGGTCATATAAAAAATCCAACTGTCATTCAATTCCGCATTTGTTTTAACGAAAATGGAATCGTAATACCTGTTGAAAAAGATATTTAAGCCGTTTTCATACACTACAACTTCCGGTCCGAGCCAACATTGTGCCTCCATATTTACACATTCATACCAGGGAAACTGCATTTGAGAGTAGTTGTCGTCATTATATTCATAAAAGAACTTGTATTTTGTGTAATCATTTTCATAAATTGTATCAATGACTTTAACTCCTCTTAAATATTTATGACTTTCATCGTAATCATACATTCCAAAAGCTTCTTCGGATTGAAAAAATGCTTCTGCATTTGGAAGAATCGTTTGATAATCAGCCTGCCCGAAAAGGGTAACTGGCAACAAAATGAATAATAAAACTTTTTTCATAACAATAAGCGTTAGATTTTTATGTGTCAAAAATAATATATTCCACCAAAAAATGCAAGTTTTTTCCAATCTTTTAAGAAGTTTTTCGTCGAAGCGAAAAACTTCTTAAAAGATTGAGAATAATTTCTACTTTTGAAATAAAAAACTAAACGATGAATCTATCTGTCTTTTCCGATGAATATTTTATGAAAGAGGCTTTGAAAGAAGCCCGGATTGCTTTTGAGGGTGATGAGGTTCCGGTTGGGGCTGTCATAGTTTGTAACGAAAGGATCATAGCCCGTTCCCATAATCTTTCCGAAAGGCTAATTGATGCAACAGCACATGCGGAAATGCAGGCCTTCACTTCCGCATCCAACTATCTCGGTTCAAAATTTCTTAATGAATGTACGCTTTATGTAACTGTTGAACCGTGCGTTATGTGTGCCGGGGCTGCTTACTGGACAAGGATAAAAAAGATAGTTTATGGCGCAAGAGATGAGAAAAGAGGTTATTTAAATTTTACGGATAATCCCCTTCACCCGAAAACGGAGGTTGTGTCAGGTGTACTTGAAAATGAGTGTTCGGAATTGATGTCGAGGTTTTTTAAAGCGAAAAGAGTGGAGTGAATATTCTGTGAATCAATAATCTTATGATATCCAAATCGAAGAGATTCTCTTTTTCTCTGTTTTTAAATTTTAAAATCAATTTTA
>JAOZLR010000390.1 GCA_029934735.1 Bacteroidales bacterium | reverse complement strand
GGTGAGGTGAAATCTAACAATCATCAACAAAATAGCTCTTAAGTTGACGCGTATGGGTGGCCGGTGTGTGTTGAATCCACCCAAAAAGGTTGGAAACGAGGAATACTTACTCAAAAGATAAAATTACTGGGTGTAATATGCAACAAAAATGTAAGGTCTGTAAGTCTGATACATAGTAAATTAAACATAGTATCAGCGATACGAAATAATGATAGAGAATAACTCCTTCAGAGTTTTTCAGTTAAACCTCTTCCGAATTGCCGTTAACAAAATCTGCAAAATCGCGATATGATTTAAGAAAGTTAACTGACTGAAGCATCAGGCTCTTACTTTCTGATAAAAGGCCGAGAAACAATAAACTATTCCGTGTGCCAACTTCATTTGCCTTAATTCTTTTCACCTGTTTTTTCCTGGAAACATCTATGAATTTGAATATTTTTTGTTGCTTTTCTATTAGGTCATTGACTAACATAAAATCGTTTTCATTAATTACCTGGATTAGCTGCCGGACAAATTCCCTTATCATTAAGGTAAGATTCATTAGTTCTTCAGACTGAATTTGTAATAAGGCTTTGTGATTGTTATCCACATGGTCAAAGCTAGGCTTGTTTATGAATGAAATACTGTGTGCCATTTCTCGAAGATAATCCAGACTTTGAACATAGAAATAGCCTGTATCAACCGAACTCTCTTCAAGATGAGAAATAGTATCGCTTAAATTATCTTTTAGTGATTTGGTTTTTTTATTAATTTTTTCAACTTCACGTAAAGATTTTCTCAATTGTTTTAAGTCTTCATTAATCAGCCCGTCAATAGTTGAATTTAAAACCTCTGAAATTTTAGTTAATGCCTCAACAACAGTATCTGAACATTTAGCAAATATTTTTTTACCTGTTATTACTTCTTCTCTTTCCAGTACATCCTCTGCTTCGCTATCTTCAGTTCTTTTTTTATGAATCAGATGTGTTCTGTAAACAAAGAAAACAGCCAATCCTACAAGAATTATTATAGATACAAAACCTCCAAATTTTATGGCTATAGCAATTAAGAAAGCAACAGTAAATGCTGAGAAAGCGGTAAAAAACCATCCCCCGATTACTGCAACTACACCGGTTATCCTGTAAACAGCACTTTCGCGCCCCCAGGCTCTATCACTTAGAGAAGTGCCCATAGCCACCATAAATGTTACATATGTAGTAGATAATGGCAGTTTTATAGAAGTAGCAAATGAGATTAATATACTTGCAACTACAAGGTTCACAGATGCCCTTATCATATCGAAATATGGAGCTTCGTCACCAAGGGCATTTTGTTGTTTTTGATATTCAACCTGGTTAAATTGTTTTTCAATCTTACTTTGTACAGAACGAGGCAGAAAGTTTTTGAATGTTTCAGAAAAGTTGCTTACTCCTCGAACCAGATATCTTGCAAACATAGAAGATCCGAATCTTTCACTACCGGCATCCTGCCTTGCTAGATTGATCTCCGTCTTAGTTACGGATTTAGCTTTTTTTGAAGTCCACAGGGTTACCACCATTATTAATCCTGCTATTAATAAAAAGAAAGTAGGGGTTTTGACTTTTCCTGTCAGGTCCGACATTAAAAAAGTATCTGGCTCAGCACCCGGATTTGCAATAAAAGAAATATACGATTCATATCCGGCTAATGGGACACCAATAAAGTTAACAAGGTCGTTGCCGGCAAAAGCCATTGCAAGTGCAAAAGTTCCTACAAAAACAATAAACTTAAGGATGTTTAATTTTGTTATCATCGAAATAAGTTGAAGGACAATAGTCCAGCCAATGAAACTTATACCGATAATTGCAAGTGAATTGAGACTGATAAATTCTTTGGTTTCATCTGACATAAACGAGGCCCCTTTTGCCCCTTTTATCAAAATAAAATAGGTAATTGCGGTTATCGCTATTCCGCCCCATATTGCTCCGAAATACTTAAGATTTCGTTTATAGTTAAATGAAAATAGTAATCTGGCAATGTATTGAACAATCGCCCCAACGGTAAATGCAATTACAATAGAGAGCAATATTCCTGAAATGATAGCAAGGGCTTTCCCTGAATTGATATACTCGTTTATTTCAAGGGCATTCGGGTCATTATAAATTTTAAGCACAGACACAGCCACGGCAGCACCGAGAAGCTCAAATACAATTGATACGGTTGTTGAAGTGGGCATCCCGAATGTATTAAATGTGTCTAACAGGATAACATCCGTTATCATCACTGCCAGAAAAATAATCATGATTTCTGAAAAGTAAAAATGTTGCGGATGAAAAATGCTCTTTCTGGCCACCTCCATCATACCACTCGAAAAAGTTGCTCCTACAATAATTCCCAGGGCGGCAATAATCATTATAACTCTTAACGGGGCGACTTTAGAACCAATAGCAGAATTAAGAAAGTTTACAGCATCGTTACTAACACCTACTATCAGGTCAGAAACTGCAAGAAGTACCAGGACGATAACGATTATAAGATAAACTGTTTCCATGTATTGTATTTTATTGTCTTGCAAAACTATTTATTAAACATCTGATTGCAAATATTTCAGCTTTAAGTTATTCTTAAGTTTATGTTAAATAATTATTATCTTATTAGCGAACGAAAAGAATCTTAACTACTCATCAGGTGTATGTGATTGAGATCCAATAGCCCCGTGCTTAAGCGCTGAGGTGAAAAACAAAAAAATATTATAGTTTTGACGATCCCGATACATATCGCATAGGCGTCAACTTAAAAAATGATAATTCATTATAAAAAATCATATAAGTAATAGAAATATAGCTATATACATTAATTTAAAATGGTTAATAACCACTATTTTTATTACTTTGTCTTATAATTTGAAATTCTTAAACTTTTCTCAAAAGTGATGATTTGCTTTTGCGAAAAATTGGAGATTGCTAGATGCCGTTTACAGGCGGGTAACACACCTCCTCCGACGCACTGACCGGCACACCCCCTCTCGGCCTGCGCTAAAATCCAACGTACAGAGGGGAGTAATGGGGGCACATCCTTTCGGTTACAGTTACAAGATTTGACAGGCTACACTCCCCTCTGTGTGGTAGCCAGAGGGTAAGCCGAGAGGGGGTGCGATGGA
>JAOZLR010000067.1:4171-10185 GCA_029934735.1 Bacteroidales bacterium | reverse complement strand
CTGGATACGAAAGAATTTGATGAGACAATAAAATATTCAGGAACCGGAGCAGATAGGAATAATTACCTTGCACAAAAATATTTAAAGTTTGATGATGGCTCTGAATATAGTATCTGGGATATGATTGACAGCCTCTCTCCTGCGCAATATAAAACATTAATTGACAAAAAAAGAACATCAAGAGAGCAAATGGTTAAAGATTATACCTCAGGCCATAATGAAAGTTCTGATTTTAAATCCTTTGAAGAAACAAATATCGATTTTGAATATGCGTTCGATCTGTTTATGTATATTAGAGGAAACAGAGATTACAAAAGTGGATACGACACTATTAATGTTCCTGTTAGCTTTTATGAATTGTTTGGGAGTTTTGCTGACTACAACAATCCGTACACAAAGTCAAAGTCTTATAATATATACTATAACTTTTATTACCCTCAGTACCTTACTATTGTCAACTCTGATATGCTCAAAGGAAAAGAGGGAGCTGAAAGAGATTCGATAATCCTTGCGATTTATAAAGCAAATCTGGATGGTTTTGAGAAAGAAAGGGCTATTACCAATTATTTTTATGGAAAGATAAGCAGATATAATATTGACTATTTTGAAGAGAATAAAGATTTCTTTGATGAAAATGTTACAAATAAGAAGCTCAGAGAATATGTTTATAACGAGTATGACAAGGTTAAGAAGCAACTTAGCCAAGATATGCCTGAGGGAGCGAAGTTGGTAAATCTTGAAAGGAAAGAGTATTCAAAGCTTACATTCACAGATGTGATTGGAAAATATAAAGGAAAGGTTATCTATCTTGATTTCTGGGCAAGCTGGTGCGGGCCTTGTAAAGGCGAAATGCCTTCTTCACTTGAGATGCAGGATTATTTTAAAGGCAAGGATGTTGCGTTTGTATATTTCTCATCCGATAAGGATTCTGTTGCCTGGGAGCAAATGATTAAAATTCTGCAAATTTCAGGCGACCATTATCGTGTTAACAAGAAAATATACAAGGAATACAACAAGCTTTATAATGTCCGCTATATCCCACGTTATATGATTATCGACAAGAATGGCAAAACAGTTGATGATAAAGCCAAGCGTCCAAGCGACTTGACAGTAAGGCAGGATATTGAGGAGCTCTTGAAGTAAATGGACATTACACGTAGCCGGTTTGTAACGTCCCTCACAGTTTGCAACGTTCCTCACAGTTTGCAACTGTGAGGCAAAACCAACTGATAATTTTATTTATGCACTTTCTTCATCCCCACAAGCTGCTCCTCAATAACTTTAATCCGGCTTTCGGCATCGGCTTGCTTCTTCTTTTCCTTATCCACAACAGCAGCAGGTGCATTATTTACGAAACGTTCATTGCTAAGCTTTTTTGATACGGAATTCAGGAAACCCTGGGTGTATTTTAATTCTTCCTCCAATTTGGCTATCTCAGCCTCAATATCTACATTATCACCGAGTGGTACATAAAATTCAGTTGATTTAACAATAAATGAAGCAGCACCTTCAATTTTTTCATCTGTATATTTAATCTCACTGATGTTACAAAGTTTGGAAATAACATCGTCGAAAGTGTGATTTGCTTTCTGATCATTATTCTTTTTTACAAAAAGCTCTATTGGCTCTTTATTCGGGATGCCTTTATTTTTTCTAAGGTTACGAATGGCAATAATAGCTTGCTCTTCAACATTAAAGGATTCAAGCAGAGCTTTGTCAAAAGCTTTGTTTTCGGGCATGGTAGCAACAATGATACAATCCTTATCGTCACGATCTCCAAGCAGATGCCAGATTTCCTCAGTAATAAACGGCATAAAAGGATGAAGAATTTTCATCAGTTCTTCAAAAAAGATAATTGTGCTATCAAAGGTAGCTTTGTCAATAGGCTTTTGATATGGGGGTTTTATCATCTCAAGATACCAGGAACAGAAATCATCCCAAATAAGTTTATAAACAGACATCAGGGCATCTGAAATACGGTATTTTGAAAAGTGATCCTGAATAGTTTCAAGAACTGAATTCATCCTTGCCTCGAACCATTTAACAGAAATCTTTGCATATCCGGGCTGTTCAATATTATTATCAATCTCCCAGCCTTTAACAAGCCGAAGAGCATTCCATATTTTATTGGAAAAATTCCTTCCCTGCTCACAAAGCACTTCATCAAACGGAAGATCATTTCCGGCAGGTGATGTCAATAACATCCCTACTCTGACTCCGTCAGCACCATGTTTTTTCATCAACTCTATCGGATCGGGGGAATTGCCGAGCGATTTTGACATTTTTCTACCCTGCTTATCTCTAACTATTCCGGTTAGATATACATTCTTAAAAGGAATATCCTTACGGTATTCCTGTCCAGCCATTATCATTCTTGCAACCCAGAAGAAAAGAATTTCAGGAGCTGTTACAAGGTCATTTGTTGGATAGTAGTATTTTATATCCTCGTTATCAGGATATCTTATCCCATCAAAAACAGATATTGGCCACAGCCAAGAAGAAAACCAGGTATCCAGCACATCTTCATCCTGCTTCAGGTCATCAACCTTCAAACCGGGGAGGTCAAACTTTTTCATAGCAATTTTGTAAGCCTCCTCCTTTGATTTTGCAACGACAATCTCCCTGTTTGGCAAGTAGTAGGCTGGTATTCTCTGTCCCCACCATAATTGTCTCGATATACACCAGTCGCGGACATTTTCCATCCAGTGACGATAAGTATTTTTGAATTTTGCAGGATGAAACTTAACAATATCATCCATAACGACATCAAGGGCAGGCTTTGCAAGGTTTTCCATCTTTAGAAACCATTGCATCGACAGTTTCGGCTCAATGACCTCATCTGTTCTTTCAGAAAAGCCAACCTTGTTTACATAATTTTCAATTTTGACAAGATTTCCGGCCTCTTTAAGGTCTTTAACAATCTTGTCGCGTACATCAAATCTATCCTCACCGACATAAAGCTGAGCATTTTCGTTCAATGTGCCGTCATTATTAAAAATATCAATTGTATCAAGTTTATGTTTGTAGCCTATCTTGTAGTCATTTTCATCATGAGCAGGAGTTATTTTCAAACAACCTGTACCGAATTCCATATCAACATACTCATCCTGAATAACCGGAACCGCACGGTTCACCAGCGGAACAATGACTGTTTTGCCGACAAGGTGTTTAAATCTGTCGTCATCAGGATTAACACAAACGGCAGTATCTCCAAGTATTGTCTCTGGTCTTGTAGTTGCGATGGTCACCCAATTATCTTCTGTCCCTTCAACCTTATATCTTAGATAGTAAAGTTTAGACTGAACCTCCTTGTGAATGACTTCCTCATCCGATAGAGCAGTCAGAGCTTTTGGATCCCAGTTTACCATTCTTACTCCACGGTAAATAAGCCCTTTGCTGTAAAGGTCGATAAAAACATCAATTACAGATTCATAAAGAGCTTCATCCATTGTAAAACGGGTACGTTCCCAGTCGCAGGAGGCTCCAAGTTTTTTTAGTTGTTCAAGAATTATCCCACCATGTTTCTCTTTCCACTCCCAGGCGTGCTTCATAAAATCATCACGGGTTATTTCAGATTTCTCAATGCCTTCCTCTTTTAGTTTTGCAACAACCTTGGCTTCTGTGGCAATCGAAGCGTGGTCTGTCCCTGGAAGCCACAAAGCATTATAGCCCTGCATTCTTGCACGTCTGATCAAAACATCCTGCAGCGTGTTATTCAGCATATGCCCCATATGTAGGACTCCGGTTACATTAGGAGGCGGAATTGCAATTGTGTAAGGCTCTCTTTCATCTGGAGTGCTTCTGAAAAAGCCCTGTTTCATCCAATGGTCATACCACTTGTCTTCAGTTTGTGCTGGGTTGTATTTGCTGGGAATATTCATACTTTCAGTCAATAAAATAAATTATTAAAAACAAGGCGCAAAAGTAGGTAAAAATATTAATGGAGGTTTAAAATTTCCAAATAGTCACAGGCATTGGGGCCTTCATTAAACAGAAGATCAATAATACTCAGATTTGGAATAAAGCCGTGTTTATCAGAAAAGACCTGAACATACTCCGGTATCGCTTTTGCAGGCTTTTTTTTTGGACTGAAATGGTTTCGGAGGTCAAGTATGTCAGAGTCATTCTTTTCAATATATCCTGCAGATTTTTCAATCTTATTGTAAAGCCCAAGTAGATTTATAACAGTCTCTGTGATTTTTTGATTAAAATCCAGCAAATAGTCAAACGTATTTAAATAGAAACCCTCGAGCTCATCTCTGTAATAAAGAAAAAACGGTGATTGGTTGTAAGCCGAAACAATAGCTCTCCAGTGAACCTTCTGCCATTGCTCGGTATATGCAATCCTGATATCCTTTATTTTAGTATGATTCCCATTTACCTTGGTAACCGGAATTATTAAAGATAATTTTCCACTTGTTGCATAAATCTCACATCTGTTTCTGTAGGTCTGTTTAATGTAATGTTCGCCGTCATCAATGATAACCTGATTATGCTGAATGATAGCGGAAAAATATTCAACAGTCCCAAGATAGGCTGTGGATATGAGCAGTTTATTTATTTTAGGATTATTATTCAAAAAAACAGATTCTTGAAATTAATGTTAATCGTGTCTTAATGACTCAACGGGGTCTTGTTCTGCAGCATGTTTCGCAGGCATATAACCGAAAATTATTCCTACTGCAACTGAGACTCCAAAGGATACAACAATTGACATTGGGGAGACGATAGTCAGGATATCTGTGGCTTTCATTATTATTTTTGATATGGATATGCCAAGGATAATTCCAATGAGGCCCCCTGAAATACTTATAAGGATAGCTTCGGCCAGAAACTGGAAAACAATATCTTGCTTTGTGGCTCCTGTTGCCCGCCTGACACCAATTTCTCGTATGCGTTCCATCACGGAAGCAAGCATAATGTTCATAATTCCTATACCACCAACAATCAGTGAAATACTGGCAATGGCACCGAGTACAATATTGAAAATATCTTTAGTGCGCTGTTCCTGTTTCAGGAGAAGTTCAGGCACTTTAATCTGGAAATCTTCAACACCAGAGTGACGCCGCTTAAGCATTTTATTAAGAATTTGAACAGTTGCCTTTAGCTGGCTGCTCTCTTTTACCTGGACAGTGATTTTGTCAACCTGATGATTGTTAGAGCTTTCATCTCCTGATGAGCCTGAACTTGAACTAAAAGCAACCCCGCCACCCATAAAAACAACAGTTGACCCGCCACCTTGCAAAGATGCCTTGGTGATTACTGACCTGTCTTTATACCGTAAAAAGATTGTATTTATCGGGGCATAAATGTTAATGTTTGAGTTAGTTATTCCAAGGTCTTCTGAGCCGGTTCCCATTTTTCTGCTTTCCAGCACGCCGATGACTTTTAACCAAAGATTTCCGCATTTAATATGCTTTTCAATAGGGTCTTCATCGGGAAAGAATTTAGAGGCAATATTAGGTCCGATAATGCAAACTGCATCTCCTGATTTAAGCTGATTATCAGTAAACATAAGTCCTTTTTGAAGTTTCAGGTTAAAAACATCATAATAATCAGGTGTTACCCCGCTAAGTGTTGCTGACGTTGTAATGCCACCTTTAAGGATAAAGGTTTCGTAAATAACTTCGGGGCAAACTCTTTCAACAGAAGGAATTATTGATTTAATACTTTCTGCATCCTTCAAAGAGAGTCCGGGCGAAAACTTTTTAGCCTGTGTCTGAGTCGGGTCATCTTCACTACTCGCTCCCGATGACTTCTCAATTATCGGGGTGATAATAATATTGTTAACTCCAACAAGTTTTATCTGGTCAAGGATTTCCTTTTGAGCTCCGTTACCAATCGCCATCATTGCTATCACTGCCGCTACTCCGAAGATAATGCCGAGAGCTGTAAGTATAGAACGGAATCTGTTGGCAAAAACAGCCTCAAGGGCGATGTTTATTATTTGAAAGTATCTTTCCAAAGTGATTTTTTTTCAAGATTAATATTTTGTATATTTAATGTCATAATAC
>JAOZLR010000067.1:2094-4071 GCA_029934735.1 Bacteroidales bacterium | reverse complement strand
CTGTCATTTTTTATCTTCAGCAATTTCTTTTGTCTTTCTTCTTCCTTATACACTTGAAGGATATCATCATCAAGTCTGACAAGTTTATAATCCTGATAACCCTCAGCAGGGATAAGATATACTTCATCGCCTTCTTCAAGTCCGGCTCTGATAACCATTTCTGTGTCATTACTTTTTCCAATAATAACCTGTTTTCTTTTGCTGCCGGAAATTACGTATGTTATGCTATCTACATTATAAAGACATTCAATAGGTATGAACAAAACGCTGTCAATTATATCTGTTATAATTACATTTTTAGTTGTCATTGCCGGACGCATTACAGAGTCATATTCATTAACACTAATAACAACCTCGAAGACTTTAACATTTGACCCGGGAAGCTGTTGGCCAATGTTAGCAACTTCAGTGACTTTTCCTGTAAAACTTTTTTCAGGAAAAGCGTCTATTCCCATTTCCACACTCTGTCCTTCTTTGACTTTACTAATGTCGATTTCGTTAACATAGGTTTTTGACAGCATCTCTGTAAGGTCTGGCAGAGTTGCAACAACATTGTCCCAGGGGTTTATCTCCGAGCCAACACCTCTTTTTTTACCGTTCCAATCCCTACGGTAAATAACCATTCCCTGGCGAGGGGCATAAATTGTAAACTTACTCATAACATCAACCATATCCTGATATTTTCTGTTTGATTTTGCAAGTTTAGCTTTTACCTCTTTAACATTTGCTACGTTTTTTTGAAGTTTAAGCTGGTAGTTGTCAATAGATTGATTGTGATTTCGTTCTGCCTTTTCAAGTTCAATGTTTATCTGTCTAATTGTGGTGGGGGGTTCATATTTTGACTGGTCAAGCTTTATTTTTATCTCTTCAAGAGCAAACTTTTGGTTAATCAATGCATCTCGTAATCCTCTAAGCTCAAGTGAAGTGTCAAGCTTAACTTTCATCAGCTGTGTTTCAACATTATCCATATCAAGCTCCTGATCCTTAATCCTTCCTTCCAGTTCCGACCTGTCGAGTGAAGCAACAAAGTCTCCAGAGTCAACAACAGTTCCATCCGGAACCATATCAGAAATTTTTACATTATAAACTCTGATCTGTCTCAGGTTGCCAGGTCCCCTAATCTCTTCAGCATTTTTTGCCTCAAGTTCTCCCGTGGTAGTAACGGTTATTTTAAATTCGCCCCTTTTTACTTCTGTAGAAATAGTTTCAACTGAAGAGGACTCCCCTCCAAGAAAATACCATAAAGCCAGAATTACTAAAACGACAATGCCAAGGGCAATATAAATTTGCTTTTTCATCTTGTAATTATTTTATATAATTGGTGATTTACTTTTCTGATACAACAAATATTTAAAAAAGAGACATCAAACATTAAGCTATTGGGAGTAATAATTTTTAGTTTTTTCGATTGATTCATAACTCGCATAAATTAACGAAATAATAACATTTTTGTTGTTTGCTGTTTAACAAAGAGCCAAAAGTAGGAAAAATTATTAATGAAAAAATAGTTATTGCTTTTTTTTTGTAAAATTTCGAGATGATGAGGTCTGGGCCTGCTTATAATAGGGTATTAACACAGCAATTTGAAAACTATCAACTTCCTTCATCATATTTAATTACTTTTTGAATTGTGCCATCAGGGTTATACCAAATTTCTTTTCCCTGTTTTAGGTTGTCTTTGTAGTTAATAATATGTTTAAGCTGCCCGTTAGAATGCCATGTCTTTTGTGACCCAGTGCCCCTGTTATATATCCCTATTCCAACCACATTACCTGAATCGTCATAATAAATCCATTTGCCATCAAATAAACCATCTATGTAAGAACCTTCTATTTTTGGCTTACCATTTTCGTATAACATACGATAAGGGCCGTTAAGAGTGTCCATTCGATAGGTCTTTTCCGTCATTAATTTGCCTCTGATATCAAACTCTTTAGAATCCCCGTTAAGGTGATTATCTTTGTAATTTTCAATAAG
>JAOZLR010000067.1:0-1994 GCA_029934735.1 Bacteroidales bacterium | reverse complement strand
TTTTATAGTTTCCCCAGCCTCTTGCACTCTCCATATCATTTTCATAAGTTGCAATACTGATTATTTCTGATTCAGGGATGTCAATTCCATCCAAATGTTCTGCTCCCTCTTTGATTGAAAGAAATTCAATTCTTAAATTATCGATATAGAGGGTCTCCTTTTTAGAGGCATCAAAAAAGAATACTTTTACAAAGTCTTCATTGGTAATAGGTTCCGGTGTGTAAATCGCAAATTCAACATGAGTCCATTTGTCTTTTATATTATATGCTCCCGGATAAAAGGGGTTATAGCTATATGTTATATTGCCGGCTTGAAACTCAATAATCAAAACGCTTTCCGACTTTTTTAAATCGGACAATATATCGGCACTAACCTTAATGATTCTGTTTGATGTGCTGAAATAGGGGACAAACCAATCACGAAACTCCACGCTGTAAATGTTTGCCGAATCAATTTTGATAACTCTGTTTCCATCAATGTCAACAATCTTATCTTCGTTGTTCCAGTTTTTTAATGATTCAAAATTATGCTCAATAGTTCTTGTTTCAACGATGTCTTCTTCAGGGATATAGACCTTTGCCCTGGGTGTCAGCCTGAAAAATGAATCCCAGTAAATCTCTTTTGTGATATGTCCGAACGGAAAAACCCATTTGCTTTGCTGGTAAAATTGAAACAGGTTCATACCAATCATCAACACAATAAATAGCGTTAATAATTTTCTGAGGACAGGTTTCCATTCAACAAGTTTAAGCAGATAGAAAAGAAGAATACCAACAATTGCGTAGAAATCAATAAACACCCTCTGGCTGAATTTTGATGTGTAATCCCAAACCCACCAGCATGAGGTTATGTAAATATGAATTATCAGCAATATGGCCAGCACTGTAAATTTGAATTTGTTCTCTTTAAACAGGCCAGCAAAACCAAACAATGAAACAAAAGCTATTGGAGTATAAATAAACCACCCCTTATTATAGCTGAAAAGAATTTGAAAGAAATGCGGATGTAAAAAGTCAAAGCCCTCTTTTCCATAAGAGTAAACAAAGAAATATCCTGTTTGGGTATACCAAATCAGGGGTGGAATTAATAAAATCAGAGTGAAAGTAAGAAGAGAATAAAAAAGTGATTTGGAGTTATTAATAAACCGGTTGATAAATTCTGTGAATTTTGCAGCACTACCTGCAAGAAAGGGTATTATGAATATAAAAATGCCATTCGTCGGACGAATAATTATTGCCAGGCCATAGCAAAGGGTGGCAAGGAGATACCATTTTGTGCGGTTTTCTTCAATAGCACGAAGGGAGAAATAGATAAAACCCGTTATAAGTGCAAAACTATAGATGTGAGCCATTGATGGCTCGACAATAGCATAATAAATTATATTTGTCCCGAAAGCAATAGTGAAAGTTATGAAGGAGGCGGTGGTATCTTTTGCACTAAAACGAATTAGCAGTTTTTGAAGAAATTTAAGCCCAAGCCATAAGTAGAATAGTGTTGCAAGTGCAATGGAATATTGATAGATGATCGAATAACCGTCGGTTGGGAACCCAAGCAGATAACTAAGAAAGTGCGCCAGAAGAAAAAATGGCAGCCACAGTATTGCCAGACCAGGAAAGTATTTATTGACTGTTTCTCCTTTGAATGAATATCTGAAATCCTTGAAAACAGACCTATCCGAAGGGTAGTATTCTTTTTCGTAGCTTTCAATGAATTTGTAATCCAGATCGTGATAAATGAAGATGGCAGTCAGATAACCGTAATAACCTTTTCCATCGCTGTTAATTACCCTGTCCCACTCTTCATAAGGCTTTTTGAAGGCCATAAATAGTAAAACGTAGATAATCAATATTATAGAGGCTGTATTTTTGACTATTATCTTCGACATCTGTTAATATCAATTATTTTTCAAAAATAAATCAATATTCCGAATGGGGACAAATAAATAATCGGATAATTAATTGATATTATTAATAAAAACTTGAAAAATAGAACAG
>JAOZLR010000389.1 GCA_029934735.1 Bacteroidales bacterium | reverse complement strand
TTGTCTCTCCCAAATCATTTATTACATCTTTACCAAAATGCAGGATGGTCGGGTTATCTATTTTAAAATTTTCCATAACTAACCGTTTAATATTTTTTCTTTAATCTATAATTCAAAGGGTCGGAAAGATGAAAACTATTATTTTCGTTATAAATTATTCCCGAGCCCGAAAGTTTTTTCAATGCTCTTCCAAGATTTATTTTTTTGTATCAATATGTGTATGATACATATTGTGTCTTATTCATCTTCTGAAGGCAAAGAAGTTGTTTTATTCAAATAATTGGCAGCATATACAACCAAAATTGCAATTCCGATACCTATCATTGATTCCATAAAACGAAGTCCTGCGTTAAGAGCAGGATGAAGTTCCTTTTCTATTGTTGATACAATTAATACAACCGAAATGGTAATACCTGTTATCTTCATTGCGGGTTTAACTCTAAACAGGTGACAAGCCAGGACACCAACAGCAATGCAAATACCATATCCTAGAAGTGAAAATGGGAACAATAACAGATAAACCCCACTTATTATTGCTCCTGTTGAAGTACCAACAATCCTGATTCTGGCAGTATTTAAGGTATTAATCGCTGTAGCTTCAAGAACAATAATGGCCGAAATAACTGCCCACAGTCCGCCTATAAAAGAGGTGGGCTCATGAAAAAGTCCTGTAAAATAAAAACCACATGTATATGCACCAACAACTGCAATAATACTTTGTATGGCTACCGAAAACATATTTTGATTTGACATAATATGCCAAAAATACAAATTTCTGAAATGCCTTGACATTATATTTTGATACAATCTATCCAAAACATTTTTCAAAAATCACTGATATTTCAGAAAAGGATATATAAACATTCATCTCTTCGCCATATCCTTAGCATACAGATCAGCCATTGTGTTTTCAAACTGCTGTGAATGTGCTTTTACATATTTAAACTCTATATATTTATTATCAGACAGGGCATCAAATTTTTTCCAGTATTCAATATTCTTTACTTTTTCGCCATTAGCTGTTTGCCAGTCATTTAGTTTCCAGTTAATTATCCATTCTGTTAATCCCTTTCTAACATACTGACTATCTGTTACAATTCTAATCTCCTCTGTTTCGGACAAAAGCTCCAACCCCTTAATGGCAGCAAGCAATTCAATCAGACTGCTGCTATTAACATCTGTTTCAAATGATCTTAATTTATAATTCCCCTCAGGTGATTTTATAATAACAGCATAACCACCTTTACTCTTTTTCTCCATATAACTGCCATCAACATACAACTCAACAATGCTTTCCCTTCCGGTATCGATCACGTAGTTTTTATAATTACCTGCTCTTTTATCCACGACAAGTATTTTCGAAATATCACCGAAAGCAGCGACATCTTTTTTATCCCTTAAAACAAACTTCAGTTTAAAACCTTTATAATATGTTTCCAGCTTCTTAATGTGTAGTACTTTGCGGAATTGATATTCATTTTTTATTATTATTTTGGATAGCCTGTCGTCTTTTAAAAAATTTAATACCTTCGACACCGGATTAAATTCAACTGTAGTTGAATGCTCTTTTGAAGAAATCATGATTGTAAAAATACTATTATCTTCATCAATAATTTCCATATTTAAAACAAACAATTTCATATTAAGAGCATTTTCATAAAAATAAGAAAATTCTGCATTTTAGTTTAATACAAATAAAATCGTGAAGTTTTCTATCGTCAATTACTTAATACTTTATTCTTTATCCATAATTCCAGCAATGGGTCAGAAAGATGATAGCTATTCTTTTCGTTGTAAATTATTCCTGATCCTATCAATTTTTTCAAAGCTCTGCCAAGATTTACTTTTTTCGTATCAATGTGGGAATACAATGATTTCCGATATTTGATAATCACAAGAAGTGTTTGCACCAATTCGCGGCTTTTATTTATATCTTCCCACTGTTTTTCAAGATAATTATTTTCAATGATAAGAAGCTGTTGCAAAATTATTTTCAATGAAATGACCTTATTGTCTATTCCTGTCGATATATTTAATAATATTTGTTGAAGCACTAATTGAGTATAGTAAGGATGCCCTTTTGAGAAGTTCAGAATATCATCAATGAATTTTTCGTCATGTGGAAAACCGTTTTCAGCCAAAGTACCGGAAATATACTTCTTAAACTTATCTTTTTCAATATATCCAAGATTGACTATCCTTGCAAAACGGAAAAACGGAGAGTTTTGTTTTACGAAAAGAGTCTCCATAATGGATTCGTAACTGCCTGAGAATATATATGTTGCATTATCATGCATTTGAATTTTTGATCTTATCATTTTCACAGTTTCATCGCCATCAAATTTTTTAATATCGCCAAATTCATCAAAGGCACAAATAATATTTTTATTATATTTACTTGGATAGCTGTTAATAAAATCAATGCTTTCAGAAAACAATCCCCAAATATCCTGATCCGGAGTGCTGTATTTTAAAATAAACTCAAAATTTTCAATTGTCTGCTTCAATTCAATATTGCGAAAAACTTCCGTAATATTTCCGGTTATTTTTTTAAATGTTTTCCCTAGTTTCCGGTTATTCAAAACCTCTTCCGTTATTTTTAGCGACAACGACTTTAAGTCAGGGGTTAAAAACACATCAAGAAAAGCAGTATAGTACTCCTTTTTAAATCTGTTCAAAATCTCAAGGATTAAAGATGTTTTTCCGAATCTTCTAGGAGCAATAATAACAACGCTTTGTCCTTGCAACAATAGCTTGGATACATACCTTATTTCCTTCTCCCTGCCAATTAATTGATTCCCCTTTACCGGTTTTCCTACTTGTAATTTTGACATAATCTCTTTTTTCTGGCAAAGATAATACAAATATTGTATCATACAACATGTGTATCATACACACTAAATCCTATAATTACATTTGAAAAAATCAGGTTTAAATAGTTCCATAGTGTCAGTGCATTAATGTGATATTAAAGGCAACGACATCCTTTGCATCTCTCAAAACAAACTTTAGTACCTTTGTCCCAAAATAATGGTAATGATAAATCCTGAAATATCACTTGAAAGACTGAATGCAACAAGCAAGGGCACGATGATAGAGCATCTTGGGATTGAGTATCTTGAAATGAAA
>JAOZLR010000388.1:1777-3130 GCA_029934735.1 Bacteroidales bacterium | reverse complement strand
GGCAGGTCAATAATAAAGTAGTCAAGATCGCCCCACTCTGTATCGTTTATTAACTGATTAAGTGCATTGGTTGCCATAGCTCCTCTCCAGATCAGAGCCTGTGAAGCATCGACAAAAAATCCTATCGAAAGGACTTTTATTCCATACTTTTCAATAGGAATAATTTTAGTTTTACCATCAACATCTTTTCCATCAGGATGCTGCCCTTCAAGGTCGAACATCAATGGAACTGAAGGACCATAAATATCAGCATCAAGGAGGCCAACCTTTGCTCCGGTTTTTGCAAGTGACACAGCAAGATTTGCAGAGACAGTTGATTTACCAACTCCACCCTTACCTGAAGCTACTGCAATAATGTTTTTCACTCCCTTTAACAGAAGTTCAGTCTCTTTCCTTCGCGTTGAAACGACAGACTCATAATTTAGCTCTATTTCAAGGCTATCATCAACATACTTATGAATCGCAGCTAAGCAGTCATTCTTCATAACACTTTTCAAAGGGCAGGCAGGAGTAGTAAGTACCAGATCGAAACTTACCTTTTTGCCTTCAATCTTCACATTTTGAATCATGTTAAGAGTGACCAGGTCTTTGTGCAGATCAGGGTCATCAACATGACGTAAAGCATCTAATATTTTCTCTTTTGTTATACTCATTTTTTATTTTATTTAGAATCGGTAAAAATAAACAATCAATTACATATATTGTTCGCAAATATGTAACTTTTTTTTTAATTTAGAAAGTATTCCAAATAAACTTAAGAAAAGAAGGTGATTGTACAAAAAATCAATCTTGTTGTCAGACTTCGACTTCGCTCAGTCTGACGATTCGGTTGTTTAAGACTTTTACGTATAGCCTCAGGCTTGTAGTACCGCGAACAGTACAGCGGGAACAAATAGTTCAATCCGATGGATTATCTTTAGACAATCCGGTCTTATACTCTTTTTTGTACTTTTTAACAGGGATATTATTCGGATTATCATATTTAACCGGAATAACCACATTCCCGTAAGAATTAATATATCCGTATTTATTACCCTTCTGTATTAGTGCCAAATGTATATTTTTACGGATGCGCACATCAAAGTCACCAATAAAATCATATTCAAAAGGTAAAATGGTATTTCCTGTGCCATCAATTAATCCCCACTTAGAATCTTTTTGAGCTCTTATGAATGGCACTTCCCGGTTATCAATTACCTCAAATGACTGAAAATAATCATATTCGACTGGGACAACAACTTTTCCCGTTGCATCAATGAAACCAAATTTATTTCCCTTTTGCACTAATGCCCAGGAATTGCCTTTTGACCCGAATCTGTCTATTCTGTCGTACTGAACGGAAACAATCTCTTT
>JAOZLR010000388.1:0-1677 GCA_029934735.1 Bacteroidales bacterium | reverse complement strand
TGCCTTTTGACCCGAATCTGTCTATTCTGTCGTACTGAACGGAAACAATCTCTTTCCCCGTAGCATCAATGAAACCAAATTTATTTCCCTTTTGCACCAAAGCCCACGAGTTACCTTTTGATCCGAATCTCTCAATATAATCATACTTAACCGGAACAACTTCCTTTCCATTGTTATCTATAAATCCATACTTGTTTTCTTTTTGAACTAAAGCCCAGGAAACTCCCTTTGAACCATAAGAACTGACTTTGTCGTATTTATCTGACTGGGAATTGACATATCCGGCTGTGAAAACACAGATGAATAGTGTAAGAATTAATTTTTTCATGATGAATGATTTAAGTTTTAATATAAACGAAAGAATAGATTAGATATTGCACTCATATTCAGAGATTATATAAATATTTCTAACAAACATTACTTGTCTCTCTCATCAATTATCAAAAAAATATCTTCATTGTCTTTTTTCATCAGATATTTCTCGCGGGCAAATTTCTCGAGTGCGGCAGTGTCGGTTTTTAATTCGTGAAGTGTGATGCTGTCATTACTGATATTTTCAAGATAGAACTCTTTCTGCTTCCCTAAATCGTGCAACAAGATAGCCTGTTTAACCCTGCCTATCAAATTATTACTGTCGAAAAAAGTTATCCATACTATAAATGCAAGAATCGCAATTACATATTTATTTTTAAGATATGGAAGAAGCTTTTTCATATTTTCTTAAACAGATTAAAAATTGCCAAAATGCAAAATTAAAAGGCAAACGAAAGAAATCAACAAAAGATTGTAAAACTTATTAAATAACGAATGTTTATAATTTCAGAGTATGAAATTGGTATTACAACCCTATTCGGTCACTAATTTTCCGCATTGCACCGACACAAATTTCAACAAATTCAGGAAGAGGGATGCCAGTGTTTTCGCATTCCATAATATTCTCCCTGCTAACCGAGGCAGCAAATTTCTTCACCTTCATTCTTTTGATTACCGATCTTGGTTTCACACTTGCCAGTTTTTTATCGGGATATACCAATGTAGTGGCTACTATCATTCCAGTAATGGTTTCACCAGCCGCAAGAGCAAATTGAAATTCTGTCGAACGTTTTTCTCCAGAAGATGATTCGTTGTGCATTCTGATTGCATCAATAATGTCAGAATCAATGTCCTTTTCTGACAATATCTTTGCGGTTTCTTTCCCGTGGATCGTCATATCACCATTCACTATTTCCACATCAAGGTCGTGGAGTAGTCCGGCCAAACCCCACTTATCTTCATCTCGGCCAAGCCTTCTTGCCAAAGCTCTCATTACAGCTTCCGATGCATAACAATGATTCAGCATATTTGGTGATTTAACGTACTCTTGCAACAGCTCATCTGCTTCTTCTCGCGTCATCTATGCTATTTTATTAGATTTATAACTTTAATTATTAGCAATCTTTTTCTAATGAACATCCACACCATGCAACATATAAAAGAGATGCATTAGAGTTTTTAAAATTTCTGTCATATATTCGTTAACGGCCTTAACACTACCGGGCAGGGCATAAATCAGGGTTTGGTCACCTACTCCTGCTACGCCCCTGCTAAGATAAGCGTTTGGTTTTTCAATTCCGTACTTCATTCTTATCATCTCCATAATTCCCGGAATCTCTTTATCGAGTACAGAGTTTACAACTT
>JAOZLR010000387.1 GCA_029934735.1 Bacteroidales bacterium | reverse complement strand
CTTGGAGATGACATGACCCTGTGTTATGGTGTAAGTTACACACTAAGCACGGGATTATCGGGAGGCTATCAATACGAATGGCAGAACGGTTCTACAGACTCAGTTTTTATTGTAACCCAACCCGGGCTTTATAGTGTCGCTGTGCATGGAGGATGTGGAACAGGCTATGATACAATCTATGTCAATTACCATCCCCCTGTTATTGTTAACCTTGGTGATGATATGACCATGTGCCAGGGAGAATCAGCAACACTTGATGCCGGAGATAGTTTTATTAGCTGGACCTGGCAGGACGGAACAACATCACAGTACTATAATGTATATGAAAGTGGAATATATTCTGTTCAGGTTGAAGATGTTTATGGTTGTGGCGGTGGAGATACAATTTCTATAGAAGTAGCTAATAATGTACAATTAATTCCTGATTCCAGTTTCTGTGAAGGAGAAACTATTGTTCTTGATGCAGGTTATGGCTTCGACAATTTTGAATGGAGTACAGGTAGTACTTCTCAAATAGTGCATGCAACCGAAGGAGGTACATACTGGGTAAATGCTTCATACGTATTCGGATGTCCTTCAACAGACACAACTATCCTTACAATGTTTCCGATTGCCAATGCTGATCTTGGCGGAGACAAAGATATTTGTGAAGGAGATACCGTTACACTGACAGCTCCGGAAGGTGATTTTGAGTACTACTGGAACGATGTACTTAGTAACGAAAGTACTTATACAGTTACACAGGGAGGTACATATAAGCTAACAATGAAAAATTATTGTGGTGAAGATTCTGATGAGGTAGAGGTTATTGAATATCCCAATCCTGTAGTAAGCCTTGGAGAAGATCAGGTTTTATTCCCTGGCGAATCCGTTCAACTTGACCCCGGAGAATTTGTCTCATATCTATGGATGGATGGTGCAATCGACAGATACTATAATGTCTCTTATGATAATTATAATGATTCGGTATATACTGTGGAAGTTTGGGATGAGCATTGTAAAAATTCAGCCACTGTGATAATTGAAATATTCAATGTTGAGGTTCCAGGTGTGATAACTCCAAATGGAGATGGTTATAATGACACTTTCAGACCCGGAGAGGGTTGGAGTGGTATTAATACCCACAAAATGTTAATTGTCAACAGATGGGGTGGTAAAGTTTGGGAATCATCCGACTTCCAATCCGGATGGGATGGCAAGGTAAATGGAAGTCCGGTTGCTGCTGGCACATATTTCTGGGTGCTTGAGGTTACTTATGGTCCGAATAATGAGAAGAAGACATATAAAGGGAGTCTGACTGTATTAGGCACAGATTAATTTTAAATAATCAGGTTAAACACATTATAATATAAATTACTTAATTTATAAAATAGTCCATATCAATGGATTAAATTTACATACTATGAATTTTAGATATTTTTTCTTAATAGCAGGTATTCTATTGTCATCAGTTCTATCAGCCCAGACCGATTATTTTTGGATTGGAGGCCAGGGAAACTGGTCAAACTTAAATAACTGGGTAACAACCTCAGGGTTGGCTCCTGAAGAAGTTCCAGATGCAAATGACAATGTCATATTTAATGACAATTCCTTTAATCAGGATAACGATACGGTTTTTATTTATACAAAGAACCCTGAATGTAAGAATATGATTTGGGAGGACCTGAAGTACAATATTGTTCTTGCTGGTGGTGCCGATTCAACATCTTTAAGTATTTATGGCTCTCTTACTTTTGATACTCTTCTGTTTAACGATTATAGAGGAAAGATCAATTTTCAGGCCGGCACAACAGGTAATACGGTAACTACAGCAGGTAACAGATTTTTCGCTGACATATATTTTGACGGTGAAGGCGAATGGATTTTGCAGGATACTTTGATGACCTGGGACACAACCGACTGGCAAGCAAGGTTAGCAGATCCAACGCTTGAAAATGCCCCTCCCGACCCTTTTATTTATTTACAAAAAGGAACTCTTAATACAAACGGACAGGTTGTTATTTCTGAGGGATTTGTATCGAGCCAGCAAAACCAGCGGGTTTTTGATATGGAAAACTCTGAGTTTTTCCTAATAGGTCCCTGGGTAGTTAACGCTACAGGGTTAACATTATATTCAGACAGTTCACTTATAACGATGAGAGGAACAATGTCTAATTTTAATGGTGACGGACCTAACCTGGTTTACAATAATGTAACAAAACTGGCGGACGAAACCGGAAATGCCGGAATAATAGAGACTATAGACCTCAGGAGTCAGTTTAACGTTGTTGAATATAAGGGTGGAGGAGTGATGCAGGCATCAACAACTCCCGGACAACTGGGCCATTTTACTGTTGACACCGTTACTATGCTCTGGGGACCGGCACCAAATGCCATCTCTGGATTTGAAGATTCTATTAACTTCGGAATGTACGGCGGACCAGGTTTTTTAAATGTAAACGAATCCTATATTAAGAAATTTATTTTGAATGTAGGTGGTAAACTTGATGGTAAAGATAATGATATTGATTCTATCTTTTATAAGGATTTATATTCATTTGGCCCTGCAGCAAAGGGTATGCTTGTAGGGAAAAACTATGTTGATTATCTCTATTTCCAAACACTTGGAGTTTTGTCATCGTATCAGGGAAGTAACAATACTATTATTGATGCTGTTTATGCTGCTGATGGTTTCCTTGGAGGAGAGAACACAATCACAAACCTATACCTTGGTAGCGGTTTTTGGTATCAGTTTTCAATTGATTCTCTTGATAATAATGGTAATCCAACAGGCACCGGCAATCAAACAATTCTTCAGTCAATTTCCGTTACAGGTGGCTGTAGTGGTGGTATGACATGGCTTACATCCACAAAAAAAACAGTTCAGGCAAACATGACTGTTCCATCCGGAGGAATTACAACTGAATATCTTGCTGTAAGAGATATAAATAATTCAGGTGGTACCGTTACAATTAATAACGGTATTGATATGGAAAATAATGATGGTTTTATCTTTAATGAACTAACAGGAAGAGAGTTATACTGGGTAGGAGGACAAGGAGACTGGAGCGATATTGCTCATTGGTCTTTAAGTTCTGCCGGACCGGGTGGTGAGTGCCCGCCCAACATCAGGGATAATATCTTTTTTAATGATGATGGCCTGGGG
>JAOZLR010000386.1 GCA_029934735.1 Bacteroidales bacterium | reverse complement strand
GATTTGTTATACAGATCAACACCCTCTTTCATACTTGCACCACCAAGCCAGGCTGCCATTATCAATTTGGAAGTTTTCCCGGACAATTCAATAATTGCCTTTGCCGTTTCTGTTGGAGCTGTCATTGCCTGTGGGGTAAGTACAACGAGAACGGCATCAACATTTTCATCGTCAAGAACAATCCTGGTTGCTTCGGCAAATCTTTCAGGTGGAGCATCTCCAAGAACATCAACAGGGTTACCGTGCGACCAGAAAGGAGGTAAATAATCATTAAGACTTTTCATGGTATCGCTGGAAAGTTCAACGAGTTTACCTCCCTGTGATATAAGAGCATCCGTTGCCATAACACCAGGGCCACCGGCATTAGTTACCAAAGCAAGACCAGATCCTTTCGGCACTCTCTTGCGTCCTATTAAGTCAGTAAAATCAAAAATATTTCCTATATTATAAACCCTTGCAACTCCTGCACGCCTAAAAACAGCATCATATATTGAATCTTCGGATGCCAGAGCTCCGGTATGTGAAGCAGCAGCAGCAGCCGATTCGGGAAAACGTCCTGATTTATAAACTATGATCGGTTTTTTGCGTGCAAACGCACGGGCAGCCGACATAAACGCCCTGGCATCTATTACCGACTCAACATATAGAACAATAGACTTTGTATTTGGATCCTGGCCAAAATAGTCAATCAAATCGCCAAAGGAAACATCCATAGCATTACCTATAGATACAAAATATGAAAAGCCGATTTTCGCCTCCTTAGCCCAGTCAAGAACTGATGTGCAAAGTGCACCTGATTGTGAAATAAATGCAACACTTCCCTTCTTGGGCATTCCATCAGCAAAACTCACATTCAGATTTAGACCGGGCACAATAAAACCAAGACAGTTAGGCCCAATAACCCGCATCTCAGGAAATTTTGCCACTTCATTTTTCACTTTATCTTCCAGTTCTTTACCCGACTCACCACACTCCTTAAATCCGGCAGAAATAATTACTACACCATTAACTCCCGCTTCGCCGCACTCCCTGATTAGGTCGGGGACAAATTTTGCTCCTGTCATAATAACTGCGAGGTCAGGCGTCTTGGGAAGACTCTTTACATCTGGAAAACAGGTTATCCCCATTACAGCTTCACGCTTTGGATTTATGGGATAGATTACACCATTGAAACCTGCACCCACAAGGTTTTTTAAAACAATTCCCCCAACGCTTTTGGGATTATTGGAAGCTCCGATCAACGCGATGCGCTGAGGCTTGAATATACTGTTTAGTTCTTTTATAGGCATCTCAAAAATATTTTACATTAAAGACTGTATTACAACACCATACAACTAAATCAATTTAGTTGTGAATTAATTCACAAATGTATGTATTTATTTAATTAAGAACCAAGATAATTTGAGAAAAAATGCCAAATTCTTAAGCTTACAATTAGAACAACTGGTGCTGATAAAATACCGCCGATTATGTCAACTGCATAATGAGCCTTTATATAAACTGTAGCAAAGAGAATAAGAATTACAAAAGGAAGAAGTACCCAAAACAAAAGCCTGCTGGTTTTTGTGCTCAGATAAAGAAAGATCAAAGCCATTCCTACATGTGAACTCGGAAAAGCTCCTGTAGGATATTCTCCGGCTTCCTGAACTGCTTTAACTGCCTTGCTAAAAAACCCTGTGACAGGCACTTCCGAAAAAGGCGACTCAAAATAATACTGTGGCCCAACCACCGGAAATATTATAAAAAACAGATAGTAGATAAGAAAAGAGGTTACAATTACAAAAACTGCCTTTTCGGCAAACGGTCTGTGTGTAAAAAAGATTATCACACTAACCCCGATTGTCATAAAATAATATGAAAAATATCCGAAGTTCATAAGCTCGCTAAACCAAACCTGTGGAAAGGCTTTTGAAAATTCAAGAGCAGGCTGAAAGCCGAATATTTTATTATCAAGATTTATAAACAAAGGATCGAGATTGGCAGTGAAAAAAATATGATTGAGCAAGGCAGTCTCTCCATATATATAACCCAGAAGTGTCAGCGGGTAAAAAAGATGCAGAAACTTTGTAAAATTGTTTCTCCACGTTGAATCCAGATAAACAATGAATGCAATGCCTGATATAATCAATAACCTGTCAATCAAATGCCTTCCAGCATCAAGCTCTTCTTTTGGAATAAAAAACATCAAAACTGCCGTGATCAACAAGTAGGCAATCACGACCATATCGGAAGGTAGTATTTTAAAACCAGGCTTATTCCCCGACATCACGATACCATTTAACTGTCCGATTTAAGGCTTCATCCAAATCAATGGCCGGCTTATACCCAAAATGATTTTTCAATTTGGCAATGCTGAAATGATAATCTTTACCTCCATTATTTATGCGGTAAGGAGTTAGAAAAGGTTCTGACTTCAATCTGGTAAACTTATGAACTCCGCAATACATCTTTGCAACAGCCATTGCCAGGCCGTATGGAATAGAAGTTTTCGGCAGCTCTATTCCCAGTTTTGAAGCAAGAGCGGCATTAAATTCATGCCAGGTGATGTCGAGCCCATCGGTTGCAATGTATGCATTATTATTGGCTTTCTTCTCATTAGAAAGTAGCATAATGATATCAACTAAATTTTCGATATAAACCGGGCAGGTCTTACTTTTGCCTTTATTAATTTCCGCAAACTTCCCCTTTAATAAAGCATCAATATATTTAGAAATAAAAGTGTGGTCGTTGATCCCGTAAACGTTTCCGGGGCGTACTGCCGTTATTTTCATTTTGGTATTCCGTGCAAAATCCCAAAGCCACTGCTCAGCCATATATTTCGTTTTGGCATAAGGAATAAGGTTTGGAGCAATAGGAGAATCCTCGGTCATATTCGCTTTCCCAAACCCGTAAAATGCAACTGTGCTAACAAAAACAAAACGCTTTACCCCTACCCTGTCAGCTTCTTTGGCAACATTGATTGTACCTTTGTAGTTGACTTTTTCAAAAACTTCATATGCCCCCCAGTCGGCAGCCAATCCTGCAACGTGAAACACCTTTTCAACATCTGCAAATGCAGATTCAATTGTCGCGGGTTCAGTTATATCTCCAAAGAAATATTTTACGCTCAAATTTTCCAGAAATTTCAGGTCAGAAGTTTTCCTGACAAGTACATTGAC
>JAOZLR010000385.1 GCA_029934735.1 Bacteroidales bacterium | reverse complement strand
AATGCAAGCATTTTATTAAAAACCAAGTAAATATATAAATGATTTTAAATTAAAAGAGATAAATTATTACTTATCAATGCGAATCAAGGGTTGGATATTAACAAATAAATGTTGAAAAATCGATAAAATAATGAGCAAAAAAATTATTTAAAAGCCTGGTAATCATTATCTTAGATGAGATATTCACAAAACATTTAAGGTATGATTCCCGAGGCTAAAGCGATAAAGTTAGTAGAAATTTATTTATATATCTGTAAAAGATATGATGAAGATTTAAAATATTGTTGTGAGCGATTCAGCAATAACAACGAACCTAAGTTTAGTGATCAGGAAATAATGACAATATATTTATATGCAATACAGGAGGAGCAACGCTTTTAGTTGAAGCAAATACACAGGTTTGCAAACGATTATCTTCATTCAAGGCTTCCATATATTGGTAGTTACCAGGCATTTAACACCAGGATTAACCGCTTGTCAGAAGCTTTTAAACAACTATTGGCCCCTCTATTGAGTGAATATATGCCGGATGATTGTTATATTGATCAAAGTCTTTTGGATTCAATGCCTATAATCACTTGCTCGGGTAGAAGAAAACCTAAGGTTGCCAGAGAAATTACAAACAAAGGAGTTTGTTCGAGCAAAGGTATGTATTACCATGGATTGAAACTTCATGCCCTGGCATTCCGCCGTGTAGGAAAGTTGCCATTTCCTGAGCAATTACTTATAACCCCTGCATCTATTAATGATTTGTCGGTTTTTAAACAAGAGTGGTCTGATATTTTAAACAGGACCTTTTGGGGAGATAAGATTTATTTTAACAAAGATTTTTTCAATGAGCTTAAAGTCAAAATGAACTCTGTAATGCTAACCCCTGTAAAAGCAGTGAAAGGCCAGACAGAACAAGAAAAACAACGAAATAAAGCTGCAGATGATCTATTCTCAAAAGCAGTATCAACAGTAAGGCAACCAATAGAAGGATTTTTTAATTGGTTGATAGAAAAAACTGATTTTCAGAGAGCTAGCAAAGTGAGATCAACTAAAGGACTTATGGTACATGTATTTGGGAAGTTAGCTGCCGCTTTTATTAACTTAATTTTTTAACCCTTGATTCGCATTATAAAGTAATTATATGAAAGATTATTAGGACAATATTTGTTTTATTTGCTTAACTCAATATAAAATAATGGCTTATTGTTTCTTTACAAGAAGCAGGGTCTGTTGAATGGCAGTTAACAGGGCCGAAAACCAGATAGCAACCGGATATGCAGCCGTTGTTGGTATCAGGCAGCTTAGGCTTTTAACTCTCTGCACAGGCACACCGTATTGAAATATGTTGTAAAACATAAAAAATAGGGGGGGGGTAAAGCTTGACTTGGTGTGATTTTTGTGGTAATTAATTGATAGTAAAACTCAATATTCCTTAAAAACAAAATACTATGAAAAAATTATTTACATTAGCAGTAATGGTCGTTTTTTCATTCAGTCTTTTTGCAAAAAAGGTTGAAATTGAAAGAGCAAAACTTGTTGCGAAAAATTATTATTGTTTGCAACTTGAGCAACTTAAAGGTGAAAAAATTAATAATGAGGATTTGAAAATACTTCAGGTCTTCAAGATTGAATACGAGAACAATCTCGTGTTTTACATTTTAAATATTGAAAATGGATTTGTAATTGTTTCTGCGGATGATCTTGTTGAGCCGATATTAGGTTTTTCGCTTGAAAACGGGTATTCAGGTAAAGACCTTCCTCCCGCTCTGGTTGATTTGCTGGCACATTATAAAGAACAGATCAGTTATGCCATTAAAAAACAAATTAGAAGTGATAATGAGATTCTTCAAAAGTGGGAGTTTTTGACAGATATTGAAAATATGAAAGATTATGAAACCTGTGAAATCTGGCCAAAATATTTTTACAGAGATGCATTGTTATCGACCAGGTGGAACCAAACCCAATACTACAATCATTTTTGTCCCTATGATACACAATCTCCTCCAGGTTATGGCAATCATGTACCGGCCGGGTGTGTTGCAATTGCCATGGCCCAGGTTATGAAATCCTGGAATTATCCGACACAGGGAACAGGTGCGAATGGGTATGACGATCCTCCATATTATCCTGAAGCATACGGTTGGCAGGAGGCCAATTTTGGAACTACAACATATCAATGGTCGAGTATGCCTGACCAGCTTTACAATTTTAATAATTCTGTAGCAACATTAATTTACCATTGTGGTGTTTCGGTAGATATGGATTACGGATATGGCGGTTCTGGCACTCCTACTTCAAAAACAGTTTACGCATTAGAGAACTATTTTAATTATTCCACTTCTGCAATTTATAAAGAAAAAGAGGACTATAGTAATTCAGCCTGGGATGATTTATTACGAAATAATTTAAGAAATTATCAATCAATAATATATAGAGGAACGGCAAGTCCAGGTGCAGGAGGTCATGCATTTGTACTAGACGGGTTTATGAAAATACAACTAGAAACTTATACTTACCCTACAACTTTTCATATAAATTGGGGTTGGAGTGGTAATTACAATGGTAATTATGTTCTTACAGATCTAACACCGGGAAATTATAATTTTACTTACGATCAGGAAGCAACAGTTGGAATAAAACCCTCAAATATAACCTATCCGGCGCCAAACAAACCGGGAAATATAAAAGCAGCTTGCAGCCCTCATTGTATGGGGATGCTTATTGACTATTATATTGATCCTGTACATAACGCTACATCTTATGAATGGAAGGTAACTGGACCGTCTTCTGTGGCCTTGTTAACACCTAACGAACATTATGTTGTGGTTTATGGTATCCGCCCGGAAACTAATACTCTATGGGTAAGAGCAAAAAATCATGGTGTTGCAGGTCCCTGGCAATCATGTCCTTTAGTTATTGAAGATTGCGAAGGTAAGGGATATAAAAGTGACGGTGATACTAAAAATGACACTGCTTTAAGTAAATCCTTTAAAGCTCAACAGTTATTCAGTAAAGATATAATAAAAGAAAACAAAATTCAGATTTTCCCGAATCCGGCAAAAAATAATATTACAATTTATCTGCCTGATTTTGAAAAAACTGAGATTAAATTATATGATTCACAGGGAATAATGCGAAAAAGTATTATTGTTGAAAGTGATAATGTAA
>JAOZLR010000066.1 GCA_029934735.1 Bacteroidales bacterium | reverse complement strand
CTAAATAATTGGATGCAAAGATAGAAAGCAAATCAATGCTAACTAATTATTTTGTTAAATTATCTTTAATTATAATGATAGCCAGGTTTATATTCCTGTAGTATTTAAGTTTCCAAGGCTTACAGTTATTAATCTGTTTTGTTCTTTGTTCTCATTGTTATATAACCGAATTGTAACTTGCAAATGCAGATTATAAATACTCAGTGAGGTCTCTTTTGATTTTATCATACCGATTTTTAAGATATCCGAATTTATAATACCATATCGCCTTGAGGTTTCATTTTCGAAAATCTCATCTGGCTGATCAAGGTATTTTCTGTCGTACTCTTTCTTGAATTCGTAAATATTGGCAATATCTTCGAGTGTGGCTATCTGAAGATTTTCTACACCGTCAAGATTGGTTGTAAACCAGGTGTGAGTATATTCGTCCATTAAACAACGATTAAGGTTATCCTTAATCAGAATTCTTGCATTGTTTATGATAGCTCTGCCGTAATGATTGGAGTTAAATTTGTAGATTTTGTCATAAGTAATTGCGTATCTCATATTTATCCCATTTATTATTTTTCGGAGCTTTGGATAGAAATGAAAGGCGTTATATGCACGCAGTATAATGGCAAAATTTGAAGCAAACAGAAGAGAATGAATAGGGTTATCAAATATCAGAAAACCACCATCCCCGGTACTTATATAATTCTTCTCAATGTTTTCTTTTGTATATTTCTGAAAGATAAAAGGATGATTTGTAAGACACAGGTTAATTGTAGCATCAAAAAGGGTTTTGAATAAAAAAGGGATCAGGGACTGCTCAAATTCACCTAAAGAACTATATTGATACATATCAATACCAAGTACTGATTTTTTACAAATCTTATCGTAGCCGATGTATTCTGTAAGCTCATTCTTAAGATCTGAATGATCGGGGATAATATTTGTTTTTTCAAAGACCACCCTTCTGTCTTTATCATCAAGAATTCTTTTTATGACGTTGTAATCAATTGTTTTAATCATAGCAGTTTAGTTTTTTATTTTCCTGTCTTTCCATTTATAATTTCCTGTAATTCCCCAGGCTCCCGATATCACAATATATATAGGATAAAAAATATATACGGGAATTGTATAAAAAAGAAGACTTGTTTTTTTTGCAAATTTAACAAAACCTGACAGTATAGGAATGTCAATAAGTAGTTTAATGCCAAATGCAAGAGCAATTAGTGGGAAAATATTTGGGTTAAAAATAGAAATTATAACTCCTGATAATAATAATAGATTGAGAAAATATACTGTAACGGAGATAAACAGAATATTTAAATCGAACCCTCTGTTTTTTGAAGCCCACCGCACCCGCTGGTCAATAAACTCTTTGACAGTTTTTTTTGCTTTTGTATAAACAAAGGATTTTTTGTTTTTCAGGAAGGCAATTGAACCAGGGCCAAATATTTTCCGGAATTTCATCATAAGAAAGACATCATCGCCTGAAGAAAAATTGTCTCTGGAAAAACCTCCTACATTTTTGAAAGCCTCTTTTTCATAAGCAAGGTTTGCTCCGTTGCTCATTATTGGTTTATCTATTGCCAAAGCCCCGGCAGCAACGGCAATCAAACTTAGAAATTCCAGTGACTGTAGCTTTTCAAAAATGGTTGATTCATCATAATATGCAACCGGCCCGACTATCATTTTGCAACCTTTTGTTTCATAGAAGCCCACAATTGTTTTTAACCAGTCAGGCTGAACCCTGCAATCGGCATCAGTTGTTACAATAAGTTCGCCTTTTGAAACCTCTATCCCTTTTGTTATTGCATTTTTCTTGTATGTGTCTGAGATGCCATCTGATTTCTGTCTTATTATTTTGATGGCAGGCACATTATTTTTCTTAATATAATCAGTAACCGTATTATATGTATTATCAGTTGAGTGGTCATCAATAATAATAACTTCAAATAAATTTGACGAATATTTTTGATTTTTCAAATCATTTAAAATTTTCAGAATATTCTCTTCCTCATTTCTGGCCGGAATAATGACTGTTAATATTGTTTTGAAATCTCTATTTGTTAATTTGAAACTCTTCAATTTGAACCAGCCAATGGTGTATGAAAATATTATAATGAAGTACAAAACACCAAACAGAAAAATTAATGCAAAATATATTGTTAGCAGATTATACATCATTTTTACGTCTTCTGAAAAACTTTAATCTATACACAAAAAAAGTTCCGATAATAGCAGGTATTGCAAGGTTAATGAGCCACAATGTAGAAGATGATGCTACAATTCCCAAAGTAATTTTATCCGTTAGTACACCAAATTTTTCAAAATAGGAACCGATAAAAAAGATTGAGACTGAACCGCGAATACCGAGCTCGGCAAGAGTTACAGTTGGTATGGCTGTCATTATGAAAAAGACTAATGAGATAATTATAAAGCCATGAAAAAGAGGGAGGTTAACCGAAAAGAGCATTAAAATAATATAAAACTGCAATGAGAAAATGCAGTAGCGAAGGAAGCTTAATACGAGTACTGCTGCAAGTTCGAAAGTCGAATATTCTGATATTACAGAAATGTATTCATAAAAATGAGGAAATCGTTTTTCAAAAAAGGCAGTTAAAAAACCGGGTAAAGCCTTGATATTAAGAAAAATGAGTATTAAGGCAGTTACAATTACAACAACGATCAGAATAAGTCCGAAGTAAAGGTAGCTCGAAAAAAAATCAGAATCACGATAGTATAATGGAATGTAAATCAGAAGGCTCAGCGAGCCGATAATAATTGTTGTAAGAAGTTGAGCAAAGCTGCCAACCATTGTAATTACTATTCCTTTCCATGGATTTGCTTTATCAAGAATAAATACTCTTCCAAACCACTCTCCTATCCTGTTTGGTGTAAAAAGTGCAACCGAGACGCCGGCAAGAACAGCTTCAAAAGCTTTGGTAAATGATATTTTTTCAATTTTACCTATCAGGAATTGCCACTTTAACGACTCTATTCCCCAGTTAACTATCATTAATAATATTGTCCATGTCAGGAAGAAATATATATGAGGCTGGTCAATTATTTCATTAAACAACAGATATACTTCTTCAAGCTTTTTTTTCTTAAATATCTGGGCATAAATAAAATAGTAGGTAGCAAAGATTATTAAAATCCTTACAATAAGGTTATAGGTTTTATTTTTATGTATATTTGTAAAATGCTTTTTCATTTTTTTAGCAATTACAAAAGTAATATTTTAGGTTGAAATCAGATAGAATAATATTAGGTATTGATCCCGGAACCACAATAATGGGTTATGGGCTTGTTCACAGAAGGAATAACTCATTGGAACTTATTACGTTAGGTGTGATACATTTGGCAAAATATGATAATCATGCGTTAAAGCTTAAAAAGATATTTGAAAGAGTGCTTGCTTTAATTGATGAGTACAAACCTGATGAGGTGGCTCTTGAAGCTCCTTTTTATGGAAAAAATGTTCAGAGTATGCTGAAGCTTGGCCGCGCCCAGGGTGTTGCTATGGCTGCAGCACTTTTCAGAGATGTGCCGATTTTTGAATATTCTCCCAAGAAAATTAAACAATCTATTACCGGAAATGGAAATGCCTCTAAGGAGCAGGTTGCTGCAATGTTAAAAAGTATATTGACAATCAAGGAGATCCCAAAGCAGCTTGATGCTACAGACGGCCTTGCTGCCGCAGTCTGCCATTATTTCCAGAAAGGTGCAGTATCAACAAAATCAGGCTATTCCGGATGGAATAGTTTCCTGAAGGATAATCCTGACAGAGTTGGATAATGAATATTATTTCAGTTAACTGAAATAATTTAGATATTAATTTTCAGTTAACTGAAAAAAATAGTATCTTTGCCCAAAAAGACTAATGGAAAAACATAAAATATTTGAGATACTGAATGATTGGAATTATTGGGATAAAACTGTTTCTGAATATATTCCAAGAGATTCATATCAACAAAAACTGAACAATTATAGCAGATCGGGAGAAATAATTGTTTTAAAAGGTATAAGGAGAGCAGGAAAATCTTCCCTGTTAGTCAGTCATATTAATAATCTTATAAATGATGGAATTGATAAACGCGAAATCCTTTTTGTCAATTTTGAAGATCCCCGGTTCACAGGTGAGTTAAATGCAACTTTGTTGGACAGGATCATAGAAACTTATAAGGAGTACGTTAATGATAAACCTGTGCCTTATGTTTTTTTAGATGAAATCCAAAATGTTTCTAAGTGGGAAAAATGGGTTTTGACAGGATATGAATTAAAAAAGTATCATTTTTTTATAACGGGTTCATCCTCAAAACTATTAAGCAAAGAGTTTGGAACATCTTTAGGCGGACGATATCTTGATATTGAGGTTTTCCCATTAACTTTTAAAGAGTATCTGCAATTTCGGAAAATGCAGATACCGGACAAATCGGAACTGATATTAAAAAAATTGAAATATAAAAAGGTGTTTAATGATTATATTAAGGAAGGGGGTTTCCCTAAGGTTGCTTTACTGGATAGTGACCTGAAAAGGCCTGAGATACTAATGTATTTCGATACAATAATTCTCAAGGATATTGTGGCAAGGTATAATTTGAAAAATTATGATTATATAAACAAGGTTGCACTCTATTTATTATCAAATATAGGAAAGCCGTTGAGTTTTAATAAAATAGCAATTTCGTTATCCATATCATATAATTTGATAGATAATTATTTTGAGTATTTAAAAAACACCTATTTGTTTTTTGAAGTTAACCGGTACGATTATTCTTTAAAAAAGCAGTTTTCGAACAGAAAAAAAGTTTATTGCATTGACAATGGTATTCTTAATAATATCTCTTTCCGGATTTCGGAAGATTATGGACGATATCTTGAAAACACTGTACTTATTGAATTAAGGAAAAGAGGGAATGAGATATATTATCATCTCGGTAAAAAAGAGTGTGATTTTATTATTAAATCGGGAATTGAAATTGTTCAGGCCATTCAGGTTTGTCGTACATTATATGATAAAAGTACAGAATCAAGAGAATTGGATGGGTTAATGGAAGCAATGCGGCAATATGGGTTAAAAGAGGGTTTGATTCTTACCGAAGATGAAGAAAACAGTTACTACTTTGATGACTTTTCTATTACGGTTAAACCTGTCTGGAAATGGCTTCTTGAGGCGGGATAATATGTTTATAATATGCAAAACTAATCAAAATACTGTTTGTTTTGAATGTTGTTCAAATTAGTATTATGATATTTTTAAAAGTTATGTGTTGTGCAGTGCACGTCTTTACTAATTTTTCGAATCAGCAGGCAACTTTTAATACCTAATGCTTAACAATATTGTTTGGAAATTATAGTTTACATCAATTTTTGATAAGCCTGCCACCATCTGTCAGGAATATCATCGTTACAGGCAGTTTCGTAATCGTTGTAAGAGCAGGGAACCAGGTGATGTCTTTCGTAAATATTTTTATTATTGGCTTTAACCGGGACATCCATCCACCATCTGTCGCTTGATTTACTTTTGTAGAAAATCAGTTTATCCTTATGATCCTTTATAGAAACGGTATATTTGATATAATTTTCAATGTTGCTATATGGATGGTCTTTTTTGCGGCTGTAAAAGCCCTCAACAAAAAACCAAATCATCTGAGCAACAAGGTGAGATGTTTGGTTATTATTGTCATATTTGGGATTTGTTTCGTAAAACCCTATTGATGAAATCTTTTCACTCAGGCCTGCGTATTTTATTAACTGGCAAACCTCTTCGCCATAAAAACCGTTGGGAGAAGCATTTCCATTTCCAGGAGCATCCGATTGTTTTATTGCTGAAACATCAACCGTTACCATATCTGCGTTTCTCATGAGGGGCTCTGTCTCAGGAAGATTACCCCTGACTTTTCCAAGACGGTAAACATCAAAGTAGAGATCAGTCATTAACGAGGTAGCATCAGGATCGACAAAATAAGATTGAAAACCGATGTTTGTATAATTGAAAAGGAAATTTGGTTGATGCAGAATTATTTTACTCAGGTATGAGTGTGAATTCATCTCCTGCTCAGCCTTTCCAAGATCGAAAACAGAATCAACAGAGACAATGTTTATAACCTGTCCAAGTGATTCATATGCTCTGTAATTTGCATAAGTTAAATCCTGGCTTCCGCCTATAATTACAGGGATTATTTTATTTTTTATTAATTCTGACACAACAGTCATCAGAGCAAAATATGTATCTTCAGGTTTATGGCCCTGTTTCAGGTTACCAAGGTCGGCAATCTTTGGGTTGAAATCGCTTTTAAATAAACTGTAAAAGTAATTTCGAATATAGTCAGGAGCATAAGCACACCCCTCATTATTTTTAGCTTTTCTGTCCTCTTTAACTCCAAGAATTGCGATATCTACTTTATCCAGATCAGGGAAGCTGTCTTTTTCGATATAGCTTCTCACCAAATCTCCTAATCTTAGATTTTTAGTTGATTCTTCAAAATCAAATTCCGGTAGTTCAAGCGGTTCAAAATATATTGAAATGTCCATAGAATATTTTTTTCCAGCACTTTAATGTTTATACAACGAAATTGTAAAAAGGTTATGACAAAAATCTATATTTTTTTACTTCCTGTAACAAAAAAGTTTAATAAACAATCAATTTTGCCCATCCCCACCAGCAAATTATACAGCCCACCTCCTCTTGTCTGCTTCACTAATCCGGCTTACAGAGGGGCGTTTGTTCTATGCAGATTTTCACTTGGTTTATTATTTCTTTTACTACTTTTGCAAATCATTTAAAATTTATAATTATGAAAAAGGTACTTCTTTTATTATTGGTTGCTTTTGTTTCGTTTGGTTCATCAACATATTCGCAGGATAAGAAAGATGACAAGCAGGTAAAAATTATTGTTCATACTGATTATGGTGATATGACAGCCGTGTTATACAATGAAACACCTCAGCACAGGGATAATTTTGTGAAATTGATTAATGAGGGCTGGTACAACAACTCTCCATTTCACAGGATAATAAAACAGTTTATGATTCAGGGAGGACAGAATGCTGATGGTCGTCTGGACCCCGGATATACTGTTCCCGCGGAATTTGTACCCGTCAAATTTCATAAAAAGGGTGCTTTGGCTGCTGCCAGAATGCCTGATCAGGTAAATCCGCAAAAAGCCTCATCAGGATCCCAATTTTATATTGTTCAGGGAAAAGTTCTTTCGGAGCAGGAGCTGAATATGTATGCTTCTAACTATAATCTTAACTTTACAAGTGAAGAACTAGATGTATATACCACAGTTGGAGGGGCACCCCACCTTGACGGAGAATATACTGTTTTTGGTGAAGTGATTGACGGTTTTGATGTTATTGATGCAATTGCATCTGTAAATACAGATAAGGCTGGTAAGCCATTGCAACCGATTACAATGACAATAGAGATAGTTGAAGAATAGAAAACAATGAAAGAAAAAGTCCAGTCTTATATAAAAGAGATAGATGGTTTTATTGCCGCCACTCCGGAAAATCTTGATGAGTTCAGGATTAAATTTTTAAGCAAAAAAGGTCTTATACCTGCTCTTTTTGCGGAGATGAGAAATGTGGCTCCCGAAAATAGAAAAGAGTTTGGTGCTATACTTAACAATTTAAAAAACAGGGCTCAGCAGAAGGTAAATGATTTAAAGGAGACGCTGGAGAGTAGTAAAGATAGCAGAAAAGATGATGTTGACCTTACACTTCCTGCTAACTTTATGGAGCCTGGTTCGAGGCATCCTTTGTCGGTAGTAAGAAATGAGATTATTGATATTTTTTCAAGAATTGGATTTTCTGTATCCGAAGGGCCTGAAATAGAAGATGACTGGCATAATTTTTCAGCCCTTAATTTTCCGGAAGAACATCCGGCAAGGGATATGCAGGATACATTTTTTATTGAGAAAAATCCGGATATTGCACTTCGTACACACACCTCTTCAGTTCAGGTCAGGGTGATGGAAAAAGAGCAGCCACCAATCAGATCTATTTTCCCGGGAAGAGTATTCCGGAATGAGGCTATTTCGGCTCGTGCGCACTGCATTTTTCATCAGGTTGAGGGTTTGTATATTGATGAGAATGTCTCTTTCGCTGATCTGAAACAGACTCTATATTATTTTGCCACTGAGCTTTTCGGAAAAGATACGAAAACACGGTTCAGGCCTTCTTACTTTCCTTTTACAGAGCCTTCGGCCGAAATGGATATTTCCTGTTTTATTTGTGGCGGAAAAGGATGCAAGATATGTAAAAATACTGGCTGGGTTGAAATTCTGGGTTGTGGTATGGTTGATCCAAATGTTCTTGAAAACAATAATATAGATAATAAAAAATATACCGGATTTGCTTTTGGAATGGGTATTGAGCGAATCACTATGCTGAAATATCAGATTAATGATATCAGACTGTTTTTCGAAAATGATCTGCGTTTTCTGAAGCAGTTTGAAGGTGCTATATAGAATCTTTTTGGTGTGCTATTATCCGGGATTTGATCACAATATTGACAATGCCAAAAGTACAAATAAGTATTAGTATTAGCCTTGTAAAATGAAATATCCAGAAGACTACATAAACAAAATCATTTGCGGAGACAGCCTTGAAGTAATGAGGTCAATGCCATCAGAATCAATAGACTTGATAGTTACTTCACCTCCTTATAATCTTAAAAATTCTACGGGAAATGGCATGAAAGATGGACGCGGTGGAAAATGGGCGAATGCATCATTGATAAATGGATACTCTCATTATGATGACAATATGCCACACGAAGAATATGCTATGTGGCAAAGAGCCTGTTTATCGGAAATGTTGCGATTAGTAAAAGATGATGGGGCTATATTTTATAATCATAAATGGAGAGTTCAGGCCGGTATATTACAGGATAGACAGGACATTGTACATGATTTTCCTATACGACAAATAATAATATGGCGTAGAAAAGGTGGTATTAATTTTAATAAAGGCTATTTCCTACCTACTTATGAGGTAATCTATATAATTGCCAAATCACAATTCAAATTAGCACCAAAAGCAAATGCTTATGGCGATGTATGGGAATTTACTCAAGAAATGAAAAATAAACATCCTGCACCATTCCCCGTACAATTAATAGACAGAATAATAGCTTCAACAAATTCCGAAATTATTCTTGACCCTTTTATGGGAAGTGGAACAACGGCAATTACTGCAATGGGTAATCAGCGGTCTTATATAGGAATTGACATATCGCCGGATTATTGCAAAATGGCAGAAAAGAGAATAGATAGAAACAAAAAACAATCAGAACTTGCTCAATTTAAGGCACAAACCAGATTATCTATATGAATATATATACAAAAAAGAGCCTAATTAAAAAACTTAAAAAAATTTCAGCAGAAGGTTGGATTGAAAATGCAAGACTTGGTAATGATGGTGGTATAGGAAATACTTTAGAAGATTTACTTGGAATAGAAGAAAATAATTTACCAATACCGAATGCTGCAGAATGGGAATTAAAAACACAAAGGTTAAAAACATCTTCATTAACGACATTGTTTCATTTTGAACCCTCACCAAGGGCAATGAAGTTTGTTCCTTCAATTTTATTACCTAATTTTGGCTGGGCTCATCAAAGAGCAGGAGAAAAGTATCCTTATAATGAAAGAAGTTTTAGAATGACAATTCATGGGAATAGTAGAAGTGACCGTGGATTTGGGGTTCAGATAGACAATAAAGAGAGGAAAGTTTTAATCTCTTGGGATAGTAAACAGGTTGACAGTAGACATTTAGAGTGGTTAGAGCAAGTTAAATTAAACATTGGACTTGGAGAAATTAATCCTCAGCCATACTGGGGTTTTGACGATTTAGAACATAAAGCTGGCACTAAACTACTCAATGCATTTTATGTCCAAGCTTCAGTTAAAAAAGATAAAGAAACGAAAAAAGAATTTTACCACTATTTAAAAGTTCTAATGCTTCAGAAATTTAGTTTTCAAGGATTCCTAAAGCAACTAAAAATGGGAAATATATTGATTGATTTTGATGCAAGAACAGGACACAATCACGGAACAAAATTTAGACTAAGACAAAATTTTTTGCCTGAGCTTTATGAGAAGGTTACTGAAATAATATAAAATACCAAGACAACAGTTGTTCCTAATGCATACTACAATTAGTTGGTATTATGATATATAATTACAAATTTATAGATAGTATAAATTTATATTAAACCATATGCTGAAGCGAACATTTGATATAATTTTCTCTTTTCTTGGCTTGATAGTCCTGATTCCTGTTTTTATTATTATTTCCATAGTTATTATTTTTGATAC
>JAOZLR010000384.1 GCA_029934735.1 Bacteroidales bacterium | reverse complement strand
ACTGTTTGTTATTATATGGAGATCGATGAGGGATAACCTGAAATTTGAAAAATAAAAGATAGGGGATTAGAGATTAATTAGAAATTGTAAGTTTTGAATGATAAATGACCAGGAATCAGGGATTAATTTACTGTTATCAGAACAATTAACACTGAACTAATAGGAGAAATCAAAAGGAATTTATTGCCAATAAATGGTCATTATTTGTAATTCTGTTGTTTATAAAAATATTATAACCACCCTGGCTTGCTTCGAATCAGGCTGTTGCTGAAGTTTTTGCGTGTTCAATCATAACTTTGCAACAACTAGAACGAAGGCACAAGCAACTATACAAAGACAAAGAATATCTTTCAAAAAACTGATTATCTTGTCCCTGGGGTAAAATAACTACAAAGCAAGTTTAATAAGGAGTCACCTTAAACTTTTGGCCACCAACTGAGGCTTCGTACATTAAACCTCCTATGGCCATAGTCATAACAAGGAGCCCATTCTCGTAAGCCGCATCAGCAGACACTCCAGCTGTAAGTGCAACGGCAGACACCTGGGCTGCAAACTCAAAATTACCTGAGACAAAGTCATTATATGTCTCTGCATCCTCGAAGAATATAACTTCAGCATATTTCTGTCCACCGGCCTGAAAACCAATTGTGACCTGTGACATTTTTGCATCGGCAACAGCAGCTCCGCCCTTATAAACGGTTCCTTTTCCACCTGCACCACCAATACCTAAGCCACCTTTTCCAATACCAGGAAAAACAGCATATCCAACAGATGATGAAAAGAATTTATTAATTCCCGGATCTTTGTCCTTAAATTCCTGAATCATTTTATTGGCTTCGCCAACATCATTATCTTGTGCAAAACCTGTAAACGAAATAACAATAAGGAGAATTGAGATAATTGCAGTTTTTGTTTTCATACGCTATGGTTTTTAATTATAATTTGTTTGTGAATATACAAAATAAATTTGAACATTTTGTAATTGGGGAAGTCAGCATACTTCTACTGTTGTTCCACTATTGCATTAATAACCGGTTTTAACTTGTATTTTCCGTTACCTGTTTTAATAATTGATTTTTCTGCATCAAAATCCAACAGGATTTTATATGCAAAATCAGCCTGCAAGTCAGCATGAACCTGAATTTTTAAACCGGAGGTTTGTCCGCTTGGGGTTTCAAGCTCATAGGTTTCACCACTATCAACGACTGTGTTATTGCTGCCTAGTAATAATCTGATCTGGGAAATATTTTGAGCCTGAAGAAGGGTATCAAAAGCAATCAAAGTATCATTTCCTGCCTCATAATCCAAAAGATCATAAATACCTGTATTTGTTTCCAGATCAAACCACCCGGAATTTGCTGCAGTATCAGAGGAAGTGTGGATACTCACTTTTTGAATATCAATATTAACTGATTCGTATGCCCTATTAAATAATATGGATGCCCCTTTTGTGGCTACTGAATTGATCAGGCTTACTTTAAGCCTTGTAGTAGCTGTTGGTTGAGGATCTTCCTTCTTACAGCTACTGTAAATCAGTGCTATTAGTGTAAAGGTGACAAAAATTATTGAAATATTATTTCTTTGGATTTTCATGTTTTAATATTTGCTATATATTTGGCTATTAACCATTTATACAAGAAATCACTTTGTCATGATTTCTACTGTTTCAATTCGCAATTCAGTTAAGTGATAGCAAATTTAGCTGAATATTACCGGATTTTCATAATACTTTTCAAATTCATGAAATAAAAATTAAACTTTCTTGAATAATTTTAGCTAAATTACACCCTCTTTATAGAAGGTCAATTATTAAACTATTTGTCATGAAAAATGAAGAGCTAAACCGTCGGAATTTTATTTCTAAATCTGCCCTTGGAACCCTTGGCGTAATTGGAGCATCTGGATTACTGGCTTCCTGTTCCGGAAAACCCAGAAAGAAAAAATTAAAACTTCCCGTACTATTAGACCAGGCACCGGATGGAAAAATATTAAAGGCCGGGTTAGTTGGTTGCGGTGGGCGTGGAACAGGCGCTGCCATAAATTTTTTAGACGCCGGGCCAAATCTGCAAATCACAGCTTTGGGAGATGTTTTTCAGGATAAAATTGATAACTGCAGAGCTGAATTAAAAAAACAGAAAAATGTTGAAGTGGCTGATGAAAACTGCTTTATTGGTTTCGATAGTTATCAAAAGGTAATTGACTCAGGTGTTGATGTGGTTTTGCTGGTCACGCCTCCTCATTTTCGCCCGGCACATGTTGAGGCAGCAGTAAATGCCCGAAAACATATATTTATGGAGAAACCAATTGCTGTAGATCCGGTTGGTGCGCGTTCAGTTTTAGCTTCATCAAAAAAAGCAGAATCACTGGGACTTTGTATGGTGAGTGGTACCGTCCGGCGGGTTCAAAAAGATTATATGGAAACACAACGCAGAGTTGCAAATGGTGAAATTGGCGAAATTACCGGAGCAAATATTATTCGAAATGGCGGTGCCCTGTGGTATCGTAACCGACGCCCGGAATGGACGGACATGGAATACATGATTCGTAACTGGGTGAATTTTTGCTGGCTTTCGGGTGACCATATTACTGAGCAGTTTATTCACGAAATTGACGTAATGAGCTGGTATATGGGAAAACCACCGATAAAAGCTATTGGTTGGGGTGGCAGGCAACGAAGGGTAACAGGCGACCAATATGACTTTTTTAGTATTGAATATGTATATGAAAATGGAGTACGGGCCAATTGTGCAGCACGACAAATAAATGGTTGCAGCAATCATAAATTGCAGCAGATAAATGGAACTAAAGGGTTTGCCGATGCTGCAGGAAAACTCTTTGATTATCAGGGAAATGAAATTTGGAAGTACCCATATCCTGAAGAGGGTGACACTGATCCAAAATGGAAAGTAACCACTCCCTTTGTTCAGGAACACATTAATCTGGTAACAGGAATTAGAACCGGAAATACTGTAAATGATGCTGAAGCTCAGGTGAATTCAACCCTGATGACAATTATGGGGAGAATTTCTGCTTACACCGGAAAAGATGTTTCATGGGATGAAATGTTCAATTCTGACTTGTATTTGGGGCCTAAAAAATATGTGTTTGGAGAGGTTTACGATATTCCTAATGAAATTCCACATGCAGGGGTGCCAAATAAAGCAATTTAA
>JAOZLR010000383.1 GCA_029934735.1 Bacteroidales bacterium | reverse complement strand
ATTCTGAAATATCAGGATGGAGGATATTCCAAAATGGAAAATGAGAAAATCTCGCAACATCTGAAAAAATGTAGATTCTGCAGTGAAGCAATGGAAGGATTGTCACTGATCCCTGATCCATTTGAACAAAAGGCAATGGTAAAAACCATGCGACAAGGCCTGTTTCAAAGTATAAGGAACAAAAGAGATGCTCAAACCAGGAGACTATGGCCGGGCAGAAAATCAAATATAGCAGTAATTGTAGCAGGAATAGTGTTACTTGCAGGAGTATTCTCTGTCTATAGTTATTTATTAAAAAGAGATAATGATTTTTTAGCCGAAGAAATTATAAACAGGGGAAAATTTGAAAATAAACAAGAATTTATTCCTGAATCCGGTACAGAAAAAGAACTTAAGCTAGTAGCAGATAAAACTATAATTGAAGAAGAAGCGCTAATTGCAGATAAAAAAGAGCCAGATATTGATAAGGAATCTATAGAAGTAGATACCAGCCCGTTTGAAACTAATGAGGACATGGAAATACTTTCCTTGCAGGAAGAAGCACAACCATATACACTAAATACCAGAGAAGAACCTACGGAAAGTGTGCAGGCTCCGGCATTTGCAAAAAGCAGTAAAGCTGAGACACCAAGGTTAAAAACTGAAGCCCTTCCTCAATCAAATGTGAAAAACAAGTCCACCAGCATACAAGCTATTGATGATCTAAGCCAACAAGACTCGCTAAAAAGGCCTGTATTTATTTCTAATGAATATAACGATTTTAATGATTATATCCTGAAAAATCTTAAAAAATTGCATCCTGATTTGATATTTCCAGAAAATACAAAAACGAAAGTAGCTTTTCTGATAACTTCAGAAGGAAAAATACAAAACATTCAGATTTTAAAAAGCATTAGCCCTGAAACTGATAAAGAAGTAATAAACTTAATTGAAAACTCCCCTGACTGGACCCCGGCCACCCAAAACGGGAAAAACATGGAATACAAAATGTTACTACTTGTTGAATTGCAGGAAGTCATACCTGAAAAATAAAAGCCTAATCATTTTATTGAGAACAAGGGAATGATATCTATCCTCTTACAATTATTAAATAAAAAGTGCAAACGTTTTTGTTAGTCAATAACTCATCATCTGATTCGCTGGTTTCGGCATCGCGGTATTTTAACTGACGGACAGCATAGCCTTGCAGCCACAAATCTAATGCGCCACAGACTTTTTCAGTAAACACAACTAAAAATAATAAGATAACTTTTTGTTAGTATGCAAATTCTTAAGTAAATTTACCTGTGAAATAGATAGCTCTTATGCGAAAAATATTTATTCCAGCAACCCAAAGGACTCCTGAAGTTCAGCTAAAATCAGGTTTGATCAGGTTTGTTGGCAGATCTGTACCTGCTGATCCCGGTAATTTCTACCAGCCTCTGTACAGTTGGATTGAAGAATATTCAAAGAAAAAAAGAAAGAAAACAAAAATAGAACTTGATTTTGAATACATAAATACGGCATCTACAAAATGGCTATTTAACCTTTTACAAATATTGGGAAACAAACCTGAATTAACTGAGAATATGGAAGTTTACTGGTATTACGAAGAAGGGGATGATGATATGTTAGAACTTGGAGATATCTTTAAATCCTTGATACCCATGCATTTTAAACTCATCAAGACTAAATAAACAAGATAAAATAATCTGAATTTTTATCTTAAGAACATAGTGATTTTACTCTCAACAAGTATCATGTTGATTGATGAATATTTTTTGCTGTGAGTTGCGAATGTCCCAGTCTGGAATAGACCTTATGTTTGTATTGCATAAATACCAGATACAATTTACCTGCCAAAATAATTACATTTTTCGAAATATGTTTAAAAACATATTATTTTTAAGGGCCTGTTAGCAACCTTTTTATACCTTTTTTCGTCTAATATAATACATGGAGTTCTGTTAAATTGAATTTTGTCAATTTTTATGCCATTTTGGAATGAAATTTGCGCATTATAAAAATACAGAGTTTCTTATGAAAAAAAGGATAATTGGGTATTTATTAAATCTTTTAGCTATGTTAAGTTTTTTAAAGAAATTTGACTTTTTCAAGTTCAGGGATCCTGAAAAAAAAGCAATTATTGAGCTATTGAAAAAAAAGGAGAATTGCACATTCGGAGAAATTATTAAAAGTCTGAATTTGTCTTCTTCCAGAGGCTCACAAATAATTAATGAATTAAAATCAAAAGGGGTAATCAGCAATAAAATTGATCCTCCATATTTTAAGCTTGCCAGACAATAATATGAATATTATTGAAACCTGATTACAATTTGTTTTTTAGCTATTTATATATAAATAGCCCTTAGGGGCTATTTTTTATTTTTAAGCCTACCGCGTTCTTGTCATAGATGGAGGAACACATAAAACAAAGCTGGCCAGCCCCTTATTTTCATCTTCAAGTTTAGAAATATCTTCCTGTAAAACATTAGCAATAGTTAATATTTTCAAATCAGGGTATTTTAAACGAATATGCCAGATTATTCCCTCAAAATTATTTGAATGATAACTTCCGTTATAGTTAATAATAAGTTTCCCGGATGACCAGTTATTCATAATAAAATATGCCATGGTTGCATCCTTTATTGCCTGGGCCTTGGGGAAATTCTCATTCACATGTCCTCCCACCATACCGCTCATTTTTAGCATCTCGGCATAACATTTTACATCAGGATCATAATCAATCGGGAGTGGAGGCAAAAACTGTTTAGCTTCATCTGACAGACTATCCAGGGCTTCAAACCCACCCTTATGCACCACGGAGGCATACCTGCGGGGTACGTTACAAGCAACAAAATTGAGATGATTCTTTTTTGCAAATTCAACAAGAGGCTTATAATCTGTTTTATAATTTGGCCAAATTCTGGCTTCCGCCTCAAAGCTCTTCTGAGAAATTCTCCCTTCAAGATATTCTGAAAGTATTATCTGATTATCCGATTCAAACATTTCTGCTGAAAGAATCAGGTTTTCCTTTTTCGTTTGGAAAAGGTCTTTTGTAATTTCATACTCCATCCAATGTCCGATGGGATTGTCATGTAGTTCGCCAAAGAAAACCAGATCCGCAGAATCCAGTTCTTTCATCATTTTCTCATACTTAACGGATTTGCCATCAATTGTAAATAAGCTATAGG
>JAOZLR010000065.1:8095-10329 GCA_029934735.1 Bacteroidales bacterium | reverse complement strand
GGTTTTTGGGAGAACGAACAAGGGAAAAGCTCAGTTAGAATCAACAAAACCTATCAGGGAAATCCTTTAACTGATCCATGGTCAACAGCAACAAACACAAGTACTGTTATGAACGTTTTTGGGCCTAATGGTCTGTCGTATATTCCTTCTACTCCGGCTCAGGTTAATTGTACATGGAATGGTAGCAGCAATGATGTCACAGAAGCAATTAATGCTGGCGCATTTATGCTACAACACCGCGACCATGGTGGGGAAACAGGTTGGGGCGAGCCCTCCTTCCATAGCAGTAATATAAATAGTCTGACAAATAATGACCTAACATTTATCTGGTCAATTAACTGCCTGACAGGCAAATACAACCTTTCAGGTGAATGCTTTGCTGAAACATTTCACAGGCATACTTCAGGTGGTGAAAATGCAGGATGTAACGGTATAATTGCAGCCTCAGAAGTATCCTATTCATTTGTAAATGATACTTATGTCTGGGGTGCTTATAATAATATGTGGCCTGATTTCCTTCCGCAATACGGAACTAATCCCGGATATCGCGGAGTACTACCTGCATTTGCAAATGCTGCCGGTAAATATTTTCTTATGCAATCAAGCTGGCCATATAATACTGACAATAAAGAGGTTACTTATAACCTTTTCCATCTCCACGGCGATGCTTTTATGACTGTTTATTCAGAGGTCCCTCAGGATCTGGCGGTTATTCATGATAATGTCTTGCTCGGCGGGTTAGATTATTTCACTATTACCGCTGACACTTTCGCTCTTATCGGTTTAACCGTTAATGGTGAATTGATAGGCTCTGCAACTGCAACGGGTATGCCATTAAATATTTCTATACCCATGCAAGTACCGGGAACAGAGGTATTAGTTACAGTAACCAAACAGAACTATTATCGATATGAGCAAACTGTAGTAGTTATCTCACCTGACGTACCTTATGTTGTTCATAAATCACACATAATTAATGATGCAGATGGAAACAATAATGGAATGATGGATTACGGAGAAACAATACTCCTAACAATGGAACTACAGAATATTGGGCTTGTGCAGGCTGAAAATGTTACAGTTACTTTTAGTACTGACAATGAATATATTAATATTACTGACGGCGTTGAAACTTATGGCAATATGGCAGCAAATAGTGCTGCTACTATTGTAGATGCTTTTGCTTTTAACGTTTCAAACGATATTCCTGACAATCAGAATGTAGTATTTAATATCGAAGCTACTGATGGTACAGCAGTATGGACAAGTCAGTTAATTATCAAATCGTATGCACCGATTCTTAACTTTATTGATTTTTCCGTTTCCGATGCTACAGGAAATAATAATGGCAAAATTGAGCCGGGTGAAACAGGTGAAATTACAATTACCGTTGCAAACAATGGATCTTCTGATGCTTTAAATGTTATGGGAGACCTTATTTGCAGTGGTAATTATGTTGTAGTTAACACTTCTGCACAATCTTATGGAACCCTTGCCGGAAATGATGTTGTTCAGAAAACATATACAGTAACGGCAGACGCATCCACACCTGAGGGCTATCAGGCAATGTTTGATTTTAATATAGAAGCAGATTTGGGAGTTACCGGTTTTGGCAATTTTTATATTGTTATAGGTAGATTCACAGCCTTGATTATTGACCTTGATACTAAAAATTATTCAGGTCCTGGTATTTACGAAACGTTTAATGATATGGGCATTTTTGCTGAATATACAACTGCATTTCCCGAAGACCTTGATCTCTATAAAAATGTCTTTGTTTGCCTGGGAATCCACTTCTCAGGACACGTATTAACACAAAGTGAAGGAACACTACTTAAGAACTATTTGCTTAATGGTGGAAACCTGTATATGGAAGGCAGAGTTACCTGGTCTGAAGACCCTGTTACACCTGTCCACCCGTTATTCAATATTAATTCGGAAGATGTTGCCTGGTTTCAGTATGAGTTCATCGATGGAATATCAGGTACATTTACAAATGGGGTTAGCTTTGAGTACAACGGTCAGAATGCAATCGGACAGTATGCTTTGGCTCCGATTGAAAATGCATTCAATATTTTCCAGACTTCGGAACCATCAAATATATGTGGCATTGCCAATAATGCCGTTGATTATAAAACAATCGGAACATCATTTGAATTTGGCCAAATGCTTGACGGAGAATCGCCTTCAACAAAAGCTGAACTTATGCAACTGATATTAAATTGGTTCGACGG
>JAOZLR010000065.1:0-7995 GCA_029934735.1 Bacteroidales bacterium | reverse complement strand
AAAGATCAGACAATATATTCTGCTGATAACTTATATCCTGCAAATCCAGTCATACTTTCTGAGCCAGACGCAGTAAGAGGAATAGATGTGGTAATGCTTGGGATAACTCCTTTCCAGTATAATCCGGTAACTAAGGAGTTAATTGTTTACAGAGATATTAAAATTGAAATTACATACGAAGGTGGAAACGGACAGTTTGGTGACAACAGGCTCCGCAGCCGTTGGTGGGATCCGCTTCTTGCAGATATGCTCCTGAATCCTGAATCACTGCCAGAAATTGATTACAATAATATGTATCAGGGTGGATCGAAAGAAACAGGATGTGAGTATCTCATTATCACTCCAAACAGTTCTGCTTATCAAAGTTGGGCCGATTCAATAAAAACCTTTAGAACAAAGCAGGGAATCCTGACAAAAGTTGTTACGCTTGATGAAGTTGGTGGAAACAATGTTAATACCATTGAAAATTATGTCAACAACGCATACAATACCTGGGATATTCCACCTGCTGCTTGTCTGCTACTTGGCGATTACGGAACTAATGATGATATCAACGTTATCTCTCCTATCTGGGGAAGTTATTGTGCGTCTGATAATATCTATGCCGATGTAACAAACAACAAAATGCCTGATATTGTATTTGCAAGAATTCCGGCAGGCAATGCTACTGAGCTTGAAATAGAGGTTACAAAAAATCTGGATTACGAAAGAAATCCCCCAACCAGCTCTTACTTCTACAACCACCCGGTAACTGCACTTGGATTTCAAACTGAAAGATGGTTCCAGATATGTTCTGAAGCTGTTGCCGGATTCTGGGAAAACGAACAGGGCAAAAGTACGGTGAGGATTAATAAGACTTATAGCGGGAATCCTACTTCCGACCCCTGGTCAACTGCAACCAATACAAGTACTGTCTTGAACATTTTCGGGCCTAACGGTCTTGGGTATATACCTGCAACACCTGGCCAGGTAAACTGCACATGGTACGGAAGTGCCGGCGATGTGGTTAATGCACTTAATAGTGGCTCATTTATGTTGCAGCACCGCGACCACGGTTATGAACAAGGCTGGGGAGAACCTTCCTTTACAAGTAGTAATATCAACAGTCTTAATAATACTGATTTAACATTTATCTGGTCTATTAATTGCCTGACAGGAAAATATAACCTATCAAGCGATTGTTTTGCGGAAAAATTCTATCAGCATACATCAGGTGGCAATAATGCCGGAGCACTTGGAATTGTTGCTGCTTCTGAAGTTTCTTATTCTTTTGTAAACGACACTTATGTGTGGGGTTGCTATGATAATATGTGGCCCGACTTTCTGCCAACTTACGGAACGACCCCAGATTCAAGAGGCGTTTACCCTGCTTTTGCAAATGCTGCCGGTAAATATTTCCTACAGCAATCAAGCTGGCCGTATAATACTAGTAATAAAGAGGTCACTTACAATCTTTTCCATATGTTCGGGGACGCATTCCTTTCTGTTTATTCAGAAGTTCCTCAATATTTGTCAGTAACACACGATCCAGTCCTTTATGCAGGCTTAACCTCTTTTGAGATTACAGCAGATGAAGGCTCACTAATCGCATTAACTGTTAACGGTGAAATAATTGCAACCGGAGAAGGTACAGGTTCGCAAATTGCAATTCCTATTCCTACTTTGCAACCAGAAAATTCAATAATCGTTACAGTCACAAAACAAAACTACTATCGCTATGAATCTCAGGTTGAAATACTTCCTCCTACCGGCCCATACATTGTTAAAGATTCATACGAAATAACTGATGAAGGTGTTTTGACAAACGGAGATATGAATCCGGATGAAAATATCTTACTTACTGTTACATTAAAAAATATAGGTGTTGAGCAGGCTGACAATGTTTTAGTCACACTGAGTTCCGATGATCCTTATGTATCAATAACAGATGACAGTGAAGACGTTGGAAATATGGCAGCAGGGTCAATAGTAACTATCGAAAATGGTTTTGCCTGGTACGTACACAACGACATCCCTGATCTTCATACTGTTCTGTTTACATTAACTTCAACTGATGGAACAGACAGTTGGGTAGCACAATTTAGTATTGAGGCTAAATCTCCTGCTCTCGAAATAGGTAATTTCACTATTGATGATTCAGATGGAAACAACAATGGAAGGCTCGACCCGGGTGAAACTGCAATTGTAAAGGTAGAAACAACAAACAATGGTTCATCATTTGCTTTAATGACAAGCGGTTTGCTTACACCAACATCCCCATTTATCGCGATGGAGAACAATACATACGATCTTAATGTAATTGCTACCGGGACAACAAAAACAGCCGAGTTTACTGTTACTGCCAGTGAAGAGGCACCCAATGGCACAGCCTATCTGCTACAGTATAAAGCTCAATCGCTTGGATTTATTGTTGAAAATGTCTATTCTCAAAATATCGGTTTTGCATCCGAAGACTGGGAAACCGGCGATATGACTATGTATGACTGGCAAACCAGTGGTGATGCTGATTGGCTGGTTTCGGAAGAAACACCCTATGAAGGTACATATTGTGTAAAAACAGGAGATATAGGCGATGGAGAATCAACAACTCTTTCCATAGATTATCTTGTTGGCGATGATGGCATTATTTCATTCTATTACAAAGTTTCGTCTCAGCAAAATTATGATAAGCTGAAGTTTTATATCGACAATACAGTAAAAGCCCAATGGTCTGGTGAAATAGACTGGACACAAGTCACTTATAGTGTAACTCCTGGAGAGCATACTTTTAAGTGGACATATGTTAAAAGTGCAAATACTGTAGCAGGCAGTGACTGCGGATGGGTTGATATGATTAATTTACCCGATCCTGTTACTGTTACAGCTTTTGCCGGTGAAGATGCTTCCCTTTGTGAAGATGACACATTTAATTGCGAGGGATTTGGTTCTCCGTCAGCAACCTTTGAATGGACTACAACGGGAACAGGAACTTTCGCCGATGTCACAGACCCTGGAACAGTTTATACTCCGGGAGATGAAGATTATCAGAATGGTTCAGTCGTTCTTACTCTTGCTGCGACAGCATCAGGGCAATCTTCAAGTGATGATTTAACTCTGTCGTTGCATTATGCTCCTATAGCTGATGCCGGAGATAATACTGAAGCTTGCAGTAATCTTTTTATTCCTGAAAATGCTTTTGCCGAAAACTACGAATCAGTTGTATGGACAACTACCGGTGATGGAACTTTCAATGACAATTCAATGATAAATCCTGAATATATTGCAGGTGAAGGAGACATTGAAAACGGTGAGGTAACTCTTGTTTTAACTGCCAACGGATTTGCTCCTTGCGGTTCAAAAGTTGATTCTGTTTACCTGACTGTAATAGCGGCTCCCGAAGCTTATGCCGGAGAAGACTATGATATTTGTGAAGGTGAAACATTTGAAATTACTGATGCCATTTCTGACAATTATTCTTCAATAATATGGGAAACATCAGGTGACGGAGCATTTGACAATGTGGTAACAGTGAATCCTGTTTACACTCCGGGGCCCAATGATATTAATGCGGAAGAGGTGATATTAACACTGACAGCCGCTGGAAATGGTGTCTGCGAAGCTACAACAGATGAAATGTTACTGACAATCAAATGTCTTGGTATTGATGACAACCTGATTAGTTCAAAGGTTAGCATCTTTCCAAATCCGAACTCAGGGATTTTTACAATTAAAATAGATACAGAAATTGTTGATCCTGTAAATATCAGGATATTAAATTCTCTTGGAAAATCAGTCTACAGTAGCGACAATGTTAAACTCATTAACAATAATTCACTAAACGTTAACATTGATGTTGAAGGCGGATTATATTATCTGCATATTGAAAATGATAATTATTCAATTGTTAAAAAGATAATTGTTCAATAAATAGTTAAGACCTGGCTGGTTCTGAAAATCAGTCAGGTCTTATTTAACTATCGCATTAACATCTCTTCAGGCTAATTGTAAAAACCCAAAAGAGCCGGCTTTGACTTTTTTAGATTCAATTTAAATTAAAAAAAATTAATTACATATTCAGATTTTTGTATATTTGCGTTTTTTACTGTTTAATTCTAACTTAAATATCTATTTTTATGAAAAAACTAATTCTTTCTTTTATTGTTGCTCTTGTTGCAACTGTTGCATTTTCGCAATCGGTTCCACGAGAAAATGTTGTTATTGAGATTGGCACTGCTACCTGGTGAAGTTACTGTCCTTACGCAGCAGCAGCAGCTGACGATATGATAGCAAACGGTTATGATGTTGCCGTATTAGAACATCACACTTCTTCTTCCTCCGGTGGTTTCCCAAATCAGTACGCCGCGGCCCGATTAAGCTACTATGGTATAAGTGGAATTCCAAACTCATATTTTGACGGAGTGCTTAGTGTTCTTGGTGGTGGTTCAGGAACTTATAATTCATTTGTTTCTAAATATAACCAACGAATGGCAATACAATCAGATTTTACTGTTCTTCTGAACGGGATGGCGGATGGTCTTGACTATACAGTTGTACTAACTCTTGAAAATGTTGAACCCTATACCGGCTCAAATTTAGTAGCTCATCTCGCTGTTAATGAATCCGGTCTTGTTTATGGAAGCAGCACATATAATTTTGTTACACGATTATTTGTCCCAAATGCAAACGGTACTCCTGTTGATTTTTCTTCTAATCCATTGCAAACCGTTACCCTGAATTTTAGCATGAATTCTGGTTGGAATCTTGAAAATTGTGAGTTTATAGCCTTTATCCAGAATACTTCTACCAAAGAGATTCTTCAGGCAACAAAAGTTGCTGTATTGGATATAATTCCTCTAACAAATAATAACGCATCAATCCAGACAATGGATATGGTTCCGGTAGCTAATTGTGCTGGAGAAGTTGCACCTGTTGTAACAATTGCAAATGAAGGAGCACAGAATTTAACATCTTTAAATATCAATTATGTAGTTAACGGTGATGCTTCTGAAACTTATGAGTGGACAGGCGATCTTTCATTTCAGACAACCGAAGATGTGCAGTTACCTCCACTTTCATTCGATATTCAGGATGAAAACGATTTGGTAATCTATGTTACTGATCCAAATGGAAATGATGATGAAGACACTTCAAACGATACCATTGCCAGTACTTTTACCATAGCGGCTCAGGTAGTACCGGATGTTTTCCTCTTCATAAAGCTTGATGATAATCCTCAGGAGATTACCTGGGAATGCAAAGATTCCGAAGGTCAGATTTTGTATAGTGGCGGACCATATTCAACTCCAAATTCTTTCATCAAAGACACCCTTTTCATTACTGAAGACGGATGTTATACTTTTGTGATAAATGATGCAGGAGGTGACGGACTTACCGGTGCAGGATTTTACAGGTTAACTGGTGGTGGCGGAACAGAGATCATTTTTAATTCCGATTTTAATGAAAGTAACGAACTTGTACAGTTTGGTGTCTTAGGTACTGATGTGGAAATATTTAACACTAAAGATGCTTTTAACATCTTCCCAAATCCGTTTGAAAACTTCACAAATGTTAACTTCACAATGGAGTCAAACGATAATGTAGAACTTAATATTTATGATATCACCGGAAAGATTGTTTACAGCTCAGAACCGGGAGTACTAAATACGGGTTCACACTCAATAAAAGTAGATGCACGTAATTTAAGGTCGGGAATCTATTTTGTAAGTCTGAAAATTGGAGATAATCTTTTGACAAAGAAAATCTCAGTGAACTAATATATTATTCTTAAAAATTGAAAAGCGATGCCCGAAAGAGCATCGCTTTTTTTGTTTGAAACTATTATTCTCAATACGAATAATAAATAAACCCCGGCGTTTACACGATGAAACCGTGCGTTTAAACATTTAGCTTGCATTTTGCTTTTTAATGTTGTATCTTTGCTGAAGAGCTCTTTGAAATACTTTATTAACTAAAACCTACTACAATGAAAACATCTTTTTTAACAGCAGCAACAGTACTGATGTTTTTAATCAGTCTTTCGCAATCACAAAATAATCTACCCGATGTTGATCTCTACACACTGGAGGGAACAAAAATATCAACCTTGAATATCGGGAAAGACTCTGTTCCAATGATAATGGTATTCTGGAAAACCTATGATGACAATTGTTGTAAGGAGCTTATGGATTTAAACGATGTTTACATTGAAAATTTAAAGGATAAGGGAGTCAGAATAGTTGCAGTATGTGTTGACAATATTGGCAACTTAGATTATATCCGGCCTTTTGTTTATGGGCACGACATTGAATTTGAAGTATATATCGACAAAAACGGGAACTTCAAAAGAGCAATGAGTATCCCTACAGTACCATTTACAATTCTTTTCGATAAACAGGCTCAACCCTACTGTAAGTTTCTGGGTTATTGCCCTTCCATTGATGAAATGATATGCGAAAAGGTTGAAGAATCTATGGCAATTGCTGACGAATAGATGTGGTTGATATTATCATAAAAAGTTTCGCATTGCTATTCGGATTTAACTTCGGAATAAATATATTACAGCTTAACCAAAAAGCTGTTTATCTTTGTTGTGTGTTATTCTTAAATTATGGGAGAAACCAAAAATGCTATTCTGATAACGGGTGCTGTACAAGGGTTGGGAAAAGCGCTTGTGGAGATGTCGAAAACCATTCCCGGCCTGGATTATATCATAGCAACTGACATAAATGATGAGATTACCAAAATTTACAGTTCCGATTCAGCAATTATTGGGCTTAAGATGGATGTGAGCTCCGAAGAGTCTATCAAAAAAGCAAAAAGGCAACTTGATGATTTGGGAATTACAGTCAGATACATAATTAACAATGCCGGAATTTTTATGTTCCAGCCTGTTTCGGAAATGACTGAAAAAATGCTTGACAAAATCTTAAAAATCAATACTTACGGCCCTGTATTGACGATAAGCGTATTTTTGGAACACCTGATTAAAACCCGCGGCAGGGTTATACAAATCAGCAGTCATGGTGTAAGGTTTCCAACATTATTTCAGCCATATCCTGTGTCAAAAATTGCTCTTGAAGCTTTCAGCACATCTATGAGGCAGGAACTCGGGCTTTTTGGTATCGACCTTATATTGATTCGTTCTGGTGCCATAAAAACAGATCTTATCAAAGAGATGAATTCCCCTGAAGTTCCGGCAGAGAAAAGTAAATATAAGAAGTATCTGAAAAAGTTTATCGAAAGGGCACAAAAGGATGTAGGCAAAATGATTGAACCTGCAAAAGTGGCAATGCTGGTAAAAAAGGCTATTATGGAACCCAGACCAAAAAATATTTACCAAATCAACCGAAACAAAACAATTATGATAATATCCTCTTTGCCACAGAGATGGATTGATTGTTTAATTCAAAAGATGGTAAAATGATTAAATATATTTTTATTGCTGCTGTTTTTGTTTTTTCAACCGGCATATTTGCCCAGGATAGCGAAAAGACCCAAATCTCAAGCCTTATTGACAACTGGCATAAGGCTGCTGCAGAAGCCAACCAAAAAGCATATTTCAATTTTATTGCAGATGATGGTGTCTATATTGGTACTGATGAAACGGAAATATGGACAAAACAACAGTTTTTTGAATGGTCTAAACCCTATTTCGACAAGGGTAAAGCCTGGAGTTTCACTGCCATAAGCAGAAACATTTATCTGTCGGAAGATGGAATATCTGCCTGGTTTAATGAATTGCTGGATTCAGGGAAGACAACTTTAAGAGGCTCAGGAGTTCTGCAAAAGGGCGATAACGGCTGGAAGCTCAAACATTATGTGCTCTCATTGCCGGTACCGAATGATAAGTTCAAAGAAGTAGTCGATGTTATCAAAAAGGAGCAGAATGAAAAAAAAGAGGTAGAGGAATAAATTATTATTTCTATTCAGATTACCACCTTGCTTTGTAGCCTCTTGTATCGACGTGAATAAAATAGGTATGAGCCGAATTCTTTTTATACTTGCCTAAGCCGCCAA
>JAOZLR010000382.1 GCA_029934735.1 Bacteroidales bacterium | reverse complement strand
ATTTCTATCAGGGATATCATTTTGAGGATAGAGGAAAGACATATTTTATGGGAGTTGGAATGGATATTTCAACTCGATATGCACTAGAGGAAGAACGAAATCTGCAAAAGATTCAGAAACGTAAAGCAAAAGAAAAATCAGATGCAAACAAAAGGGAATTGGTTGTAGCTGCACTTCAAATTAGTAAAACCAGTAAAATAATAGTATACGCTCTGAAACAAATTGATGATATTATTGAAAAACATAAAGAAAGTGAATTAAATATTGAAATATCCAGTGATCTAATAACGATCAAAAATGAATTGAAATCACAAATTATTCAACAAAATAATTGGGAGGTTTATAAACTTAGGTTTATAAAAGTGCATAAGAATTTTTTTAATGATCTAAAAACAGAGCATCCATCAATTACAAAAACAGAGTTAAAATTTTGCTCTTATTTGAAAATCCGACTTTCTTCCTCTGAAATTTCATCTACCTTAAATGTTACTAAAGAAGCAATTAAAAAAACAAGATACAGAATAAGAAAAAAGCTAGAACTATTACCAAATGATTCACTTGAGGATTATATTGCAAAATTTTAAATCAGAAATGAATTTAATATCAAAACCATTTAGCCGAATTAATCCCTAGACATAGTTGAGGAATCTCAAGGTTTTTACTTGCCATCCGGCGGGTTTCCCGCATTTTGATGTGTATTGGAAAAGATAAAAATCCGTTTAGATACGGAGTCTCGTTTACATGTCCGCCTTTTGTCTACCTCGATTATTTTTCTATCACCCTAATTCAAATTAAATTTGATACTTGATTTTGAAATGATAATCCAATAGAATTTGACTCCCGATAAATATTATGGAACACTTAGAATCGATTACAATTTGGATTCATATATTAGGTACTATAGCATTTGCGATAACAGCTGTTTTAGTTGTAGCTCCTTTAGGAATTGACCTTTTCGGAGCAACAATTATGGGCGTAACTACTGCGATTGGAGAAGGAACGATAAGAGAATGCCAAAAATAAAAGACTACGATCTTAATTTAGTTCAAATTGTTGCTGATGAAGACAAGAAGGAACTGAACACACGTTATGCAAAAATGACACCAGTCCTTCTAAATTCCAAATATTGGATAGTCATATTTTTCTTGATACTGGCTAACAGTGTAATCTCCCAGGTTCCTGACTCCGTGCGAAACTGGGATAACCAACTCTATTTAAGCAATAAAGTTGCAGGGGTGGCTGGAAATTGGAGATTGTCAGGTGAATTGCAAATAAGGCTTAAGGATAATTGGGAAAGCCTTGATAGGACGTTTTTTGAAGGGGTGGCCACTTATATGGTCTCTAAGAAAATTGAAATTATACCTGATTTTAGACTAACCGTAAAACCAGAAAGAGTTGAATATAGGCCTGGCCTGGGTATAATTTATAAATTTCTTAAATCTGATTTTCAATTTGTAAATCAACTAAAGTGGCAGTTAGATATTTACCCCAACAACTTCGCTAACAATGCAATGAGGTATGCAGTATTTCTAAACCAAGGAATACATGAAAAAATAATAGTAACTTTTGTAGGTGGTGCTCTTTACAAATGGACTGATGATTATAATGGGTTTAGCTTTGTTCGGTTCGGACCGGGTATTGCATATGTAATAAATAAGCAGCAAACGGTTAACTTTAGTTATTTATTGAGTGCAACAAATAACACACAATATTGGGAATGGGCAGGTATTCCGTTTGTTCAATTAGTTATAAATATAAATAGACATCATAAATATGTACCTGCAAAATATATTTCGTTTTAATTAAACATAAGTAAAGTTATAAATTTTGATTAAAATTATCAACTCAAACTATTTTAAAACTGCTCTCATCCATTTGTTCTCTTAGAGTGTCCTAGCAGAGAGATAGGATCGAATTATGAAGAAATGAAAGATTTTTTTAATGTCCGCCTTTTGTCTACTTCTTAATTTTATTTAACATCTTTCAAAATCATACATTTACACTTTTATTGTAACTTTGCGAATTTAATACGGATTTATTCTTATTCAATATATGAGTTGCATCTTTTTAATATTTATGAATTCAATACAAATTAATCTAATTCAATAATCATATGTTTATTTTAATAGTAGTAATTTTTATTCTTGGCTACACAATGATTGCCCTGGAAGAGCCATTAAAGATTGATAAAACAGCTTCTGCCTTACTCACAGGAACCGTTCTTTGGGGGATTTTTGCATTAAATTCCTCCGGAATATTAGACCTTGGATATAGCCCTTCATGGGAAGCTGTCGAGCAAATTTCCGATCATATCATACAGTTCATTAAACCGGTAATTGATAGCCAGACCTTCGATAAACTTTGGGCAGAGTCTGCAGAATTGAGCAACAACACTATTAATTTTGTGAGTCGTGAATTAAACATCTCATTGGTTGGAGTTGCTCAGATATTGTTTTTTCTTGCCGGTGCCATGATCATTGTTGAAACCATTGATGAGCACAGTGGTTTTGAACTTATCACTGACAAAATTAAAACAGTTAGCAAAATGAAACTGATGTGGATCATCAGTTTACTTACTTTTTTCATGTCAGCAGTACTGGACAACCTTACAACCACAATAGTAATGGTTGCCTTATTAAACAAGTTGATCGATAACAAAAAAACCAGGTGGTATGCAGCCTCTCTAATTGTAATAGCAGCAAATGCCGGTGGTGCATGGTCACCAATTGGCGATGTTACCACAATTATGCTTTGGATTGGCGGACAAGTTACTGCAGCAAACATTATTACAGGCGTATTTTTGCCCAGCCTTGTTACAGTGATTGTTCCCCTTCTAATTTTAAGCATAACACTAAAGGGAAATGTAAGTAGGCCAACCATTGAAAATGTGAAAGTAAAGGCAAATACTACACCGTTTGAGAGTAAATTATTATTGATAATAGGTGTGGGCACATTGCTGCTTGTTCCTGTTATTAAAACTATAACTCATCTTCCGCCCTTTATGGGTATGTTATTTGGATTGGGTATTGTTTGGATAACCACCGAAATTTTACATCGCAATAAATCAATGGAAGAAAGAAACGAATTATCGGTTTTGGGTGCTTTGAAAAAAACAGACATGGGTACCATCTTTTTTTTCATGGGAATTCTCTTAGCGGTTGGTTTATTAGAAACGG
>JAOZLR010000001.1:2350-28718 GCA_029934735.1 Bacteroidales bacterium | reverse complement strand
CAAGCATAGAATTATGCTTCGTTTCCTGTCCTCTTAATCGCCTGATTGCACAAGTTAAGATAAACGATTTAATTGCTGTTTTCAAAGAAGAAGGAACATCTTCAGGTAATTCATCTTTATTATATTTATTTATTTTTTTCGGGAATAATGGTTCTTGGTCTTCGGCTAATCTTATAATATCTAAACCTTCGTGTTCTTCACCAGTTTCTTCATTTTCAAATCCAAAAACCTGAACAGCTCCAATATAATTGGAGGGAGGAGGGATATTTACGATAAAGTCCCGAGGGAATAGGTCTTCACCCACTTTAAGTTTGATATCTTTTACCATTGTTTCCAGATTTTTACTCCAGGAAGATGGAATAAAAATATTAGCGTATGGGGTTGCCGTATATCCTATAAAAGTATTTTGATTAAATAAGTTTAATAGAGTTCTTATTAATCGGTTAATGGTTTTAACATCTAATTCAGTCCCTGAGTTTACAGAAGCGTTATCCGCTTCATCATCAATTAACAATAGAGGAACATCAAATATTTTATTCTCACCATTTCCATTGTCAATGGCAAACTGATGTAACCATAAAATTAAATTTTCTAATATACTTTTATTCTTTTTAATAACTAAAACGGTAGGACTTTGTCCACCAATAGGAACATTAATTCTAGTTGCTATATTTCTATTGAAGTCACCTTTTGCATCAGAAGAAGTAAAAGAATATATTTCTGTTTCAGCTTTAATATGTCCGACTCCAGTTTTAATATTTCGTTGTCTTAAAATGAAATCAGAACTATCTCTACCAATAAAGCCCTCATCTATTCTACTTTGAGTTTGAGCCCTTAAACTATTGTGAATTCCAGCAATTACAATTATTAATTTATATCCTGCATCAGTTGCTTTATTAATAAGTCCTGTATAATTTGCTGTTTTACCTGATTGAACATTTCCAACAACCATTCCTCGCCTGTCCCAACGTCCTTTTGTTTTTCTGACAATTTACTTTTGAAAAATGGTATCTAAATGATATTCTAAAAAATTCAAATCAGGCTGATACCTTTCTGGCAATAATATTTTTTGATTTTCTATATTCTTGAAATAAGTATTATAATAATCCATTTTTGACTTATCCTTTATTTTATTGGATAATATCACTGTATAATCCTTTTTTATTCCTATTAAGCCAATATCAAATGCTTTGTCATATAATGATGATAAACATATACCATTTGAAGGATTTAATCTTTCTTTTTCGCTTTTAGACCACGGGATAATATGACTTGCTACTAATAATTGAGGAATATCAATTCCACTTATTGCACATTTTTGAGTATATGTAGATAAAATAATTTTTCTGAAAACAGATTGATTAACTCTTGTCTTTACAATACGCTCTTTTATTTCACCTTTTAAATTTTGAGTATCTTTTAAAATATCCGAATATTTTAGTTCTATATCTGTATTTTCTTTCTTTGCTAAAATATTTTCACTTTTATATAATAAATCCTCTCTATTACCTATGAATTCATCCCAAATTGGTTTACAAATAGATATTCCTCCTGTTAAACCTTTTACTCCTCTTTGTTGATGAAATGGATCTAAACTAGCAAAATTAGATAGACGCATTGCGACAGCACTAGGTGTTCTATTTATTATTTTAGATAAATAAATAATATCTGGATTATTTCTATGCATTTTTCCAAAAGGAAGTTTAAGGTATAAAGAAAAAGCAAGAATTAGTTCATCTTTTGTCCAATTACGTCTCTGCATATTAATTATTATAGTTTTTAATAATGAAATTTAATGCTTCTATTTTTCCTCTATACCAATCTTTAATATTATAAATCTCAATATTTGCCTTTTTATTATTGGATGAAGTCCAGTTCATATTTACAATATCATTTGCTGATTTTTCAGTAAACTGAGAAGGGAACTTATTTCGAGAAAGAGTAACAATATTATTCTTGTCAATTTCAGCAGTATATGCACCAATTTGAACTATTTTATTACAATTTTCAAGAATGCTAGTGTTTACAATATTTGTATATTGTTTTTTTAGTTCTTTATAAGCGTCAATCTCTGTTTTAGTAATAGTATTCATAATGTTATTTTTTATGCAGCAGTTCTACTAGGCTTGTCATTTTGACCTTCAAAGAAATAATCATCAGGAAATGATTGTAATCTAGCTGCTTCTCTCGGTGTTATTGAACGATTTTGTTTAATATCTGGGTGGATATAATAATGTCCATCCTTTGCTATATGTGCTACAACAGTATGACAAGCAGGTAATTCTTCTGCAACAACTTTAAATCTGTCAGTAAAAGAATTTCTATTTTTATGGGATTTTAATCTATCAGGTAAATCGTTATAATTTAAACGTTCTCCATTTTCATTCCATTTATTTATTGCAATTCGATATATTTCTTTATCTTGCTCATTATGTGGTCTTGCAATGTGTTGTGTTGTAAAATCTAAACCGTTTTGAACTTTAATTTCTTTTAGGTATTCGGAAGTATCTTTTGTGTACTTTGTTTCAAAAAAATTACCTTCTCCTGCTTTTAATTTAGGTAATCCTTTAAATATTTCTTCGACATTAACTTTTGAGTCTTTCTTTTTGAAATTTGGATAAAAACCTTTTTTAGTTCCTTTTTTACCAATTAGAATAACTCTTTTTCTATTTTGTAAAACCCCAAAATCTTTAGCATTTAATAATTCATACTCAGTCTCATATCCAACCTCACGAAACAACCTGATCATTTTTTCAAGGTATTTTTCCCCGCCAGAGGTTCTAGCAGAAAGCATACCTGAAACATTTTCAAAAATAAAGAATTCAGGTTCAAACTTTTTAAGGAATTCAGCATACTGAACATAAAGGTAATTTCTTTCATCATACTTCATACTATATGCATCTCTTGCTCTGCCAACAAGAGAGTACGCCTGACAAGGAGGTCCTCCGATAATCAAATCAATTTTTTTAGTCCCTTTCACATCATTTATCCGTCTGAATATCTCCCTATTACTTTCTTTTCCAATAGGTTTATTAATTATGGACATTTTTAGACTGTCAGGAAGATATTCATACAATTCATTTCGAGTTATTTGCCTCTTCAGATATTGAATATATACCTCATTATTACCGGTTTCTGATAAATAATAATATGCGATTCTGGTTAATATAGTATTGCATGATGCCCTGTCTGTTTCAACGTGAGCAACAGGCTTAAATCCCTGTCGGACAAAGCCTTCAGACAAGCCTCCACCACCTGAAAACAAATCGATAAAATTCATCAGTTTAATTTTTTCAAAAATAGTAATAATTTTTCAAAAATTTTATCTCTTTTTACCCTTTTTAATTCACATTCCCATATAACAAATATTCTCCATCCGAGTTTTTTCAATTCATTCATTATCAAAACATCACGTTCTTTGGTTTTGTTTATTTTTTCTATCCACCATTTTGTTCTGGTTTTTGGAACTACAAAATAGTTGCAATTTTTATGTCCATGCCAAAAACACCCGTTAATAAAAATAACGGTTTTGTACTTTGGCAAGACAATGTCAGGTTTTCCTGGCAATTTTGTAAAATTGATTCTGTATCTGAATCCATTCTGAAACAAAAATTTCCTTACAATAATTTCAGGTTTTGTATCTTTACCCTTTATCATTGACATATTATAACTCCTAGTTATTTTGTCATGTACGTCAGACATAATTCAGATAAACATTCTAAAATATCAGCAAAAATAATAAAACTCATCAACAACGCATATTTTCAAAAGGAAGTTATTTGCTTATTTGTTTCTATAAAATTTTTATTTCAAACAATATGGAAAAAACAAACTCAGAAATGTACCTTTGCAGAAATATATCGTTAAATGAAGAGACTCTTATTTTTTACAATTATTGTCATAACAGTTTCTGGATGCCATTCAAGAAAAACATTTGAGGGTATTCCGGTATCTGAAAGTTATAATAATTGCAGTGACGATTCTGATTTTGGCGACCTGATAACCATTGGAGATCCGGGGAATAAATTTATGATTACAATGCCATATAGCTGGGATATTCAGGAGGTCTATTCCGATACTATTTATGGAATATTCGGCACTAATGCCCTGGATATTGACAATGATAATTCAAAGCTGATGTCTCTTTCGGTTTCGGGCTATAAAACAACCGATTCACTTGAAACATATTTCAGAAATGAAATCAAATCAATGAAGAAGTCCGCAGTATTCAATCTTCTTGAAACGGGTATAATAGAAGTTAACGATCAAAAAAGCTACTGGCTCGCCTTTGAGATGAAAGAAGATGATGTGTTCATTGTCAGCAATGTGGTTTACATTAAAAAGCCGGATGTAAATGAGATATATCTTCTGCAAACACTTGTTTACAAATCAGGGGATTGGGAAAAACGGATATGTTCGCTAAAAACCCTTGTGGAAGCATTTGAGTTTGTTGAGTAATATCAGATTATAAATGTATATTTTTGTTCTTTCAGTTTTTTCATGCAAGCGTGGACGCTTGCCCACTCTTATTAATATATACAGGTGTTTTTTTGAAATATGTATATTTGTGCTCAATAAAATAAAACATTATGTTTGACATTCCATTATTAAGATATAAAGATTCCGGTAACTTTTTTCTAATTGCCGGTCCGTGTGTTGTGGAAAATGAGACTATGCCTCTTGAGATAGCCCGAAAAATAATGGCTATAACCGACAAGCTGCAAATTCCCTACATTTTTAAAGCCTCATACAATAAGGCAAACCGTTCACGGCTGGATTCTTTTACCGGAATAGGTGACCTGAAAGGACTTGAGGTAATTAAAAAGGTCAGAGACGAGCTCAATATTCCCATTCTTACTGATGTACATAGTCCTGAAGAGGCAAGACTTGCTGCCGAATTTGTTGATGTATTACAAATTCCAGCTTTCCTTTGCCGGCAGACAGATTTGTTGGTAGCAGCAGCAAAGACCGGTAAGGTTGTAAATATCAAAAAGGGGCAGTTTTTATCGCCAGAGGCTATGAAGTATGCCGTTCAGAAGGTTCTGGACTCAGGTAATAACAAGATTATGCTTACAGAAAGAGGTACTACATTTGGGTATCAGGATCTCGTTGTTGATTATAGAGGAATACCGGCAATGCAATCATTGAATGTTCCGGTCATTCTGGACTGCACCCACTCACTTCAAAGACCAAACCAGGCAGCAGGAGTAACTGGAGGCCAACCAGAGCTTATTGAAATCATCGCTAAAGCTGGAATAGCAGTTGGTATTGACGGACTTTTCATAGAAACACACCCCGACACTGCAAACGCCCTTTCCGACGGCGCCAATATGTTGCCACTTAATCTTCTGGAAGATCTTCTGGGAAAACTTGTTAAGATCAGAAAAGTACTATAATAACGAAACTTGGGTATATAATTACTTCTGACATAACATAAACAATATTTCGACTGCATACAACCAAAAAACACATACATTTGTCCAATATATAAATCACATATACTTTAATGTTTTAAAAGAAAAATAATTATGAAAAAGTTTTTTACAAAAACAAATCACAACAGACTGAGTAGCATAGTTTTACTATTTGGCATTCTAATACTAGCACCTGCACTCTCATTTGCCCAAAATGGAATCTCAAGAGACAAAATAGATTTAATGCATAATGAGACACCTGATGACAAATATATGCCGAATACAAAAGGGGAAACCTCTCCTGCATATCATTATGAAAACAGCATCTTTTTTATGACACAGGTCAATGTAAACGAAACCGGTGAAAATATTCTCGGTGATGCGGGCAATGAACCATCCATTGCAGTTGATCCAGCGGATCTTAACAGAATGGCAATCGGGTGGAGACAATTTGATAATGTAAGCAGCAATTTTCGTCAGGCAGGTTACGGATATACACTTGATGGTGGGGAAACCTGGACTTTCCCAGGCGTTATTGATCCTGGCGTTTTCCGTTCCGATCCGGTTCTTGATGTTGATAGTGAAGGCAGATTTTATTACAATAGCCTTACAAAGGATGACAATAGCAACTACTGGTGCGATGTATATAAAACCGAAGTTGGTGGTATTGAATGGGTTGATACTGCATTTGCTCAAGGTGGAGATAAGCAATGGATGAGGATCGACGGAACCGGAGGAGAAGGAGATGGAAACATTTATGCAAACTGGAACCAATCATATAGTATTTGCTATCCCGGATTTTTCACTCGCTCTGTTGACGAGGGTGTGAGTTATGAAGATTGTACCGAAATTAGCGGCTCTCCATATTGGGGAACACTTGCTGTGGATGCAGATGGAAATCTGTACACAGTTGGAGGAGGTGGTTATAGTGATATGATTGTCGTCAAATCAACTAATGCAATGAATTCAGGCACCATACCTACATGGGAAAATTATGTATCCATTAATCTTGATGGATACCTTACCGGATGGACAGATGTTAATCCTGCAGGATTGCTTGGACAAGCTTGGATTGATGTTGACAAGTCAGGTGGACCCGGACACGGCAATGTTTACGTTTGTGCATCTGTTAAACGAAGCTCAAATTCTGACGATGGAGATGTGATGTTTATTAAAAGTACTGATGGTGGAAGTTTCTGGACAGCTCCGATAAAGATTAATGATGACTTCGGAACAAGTAATGTCCAGTGGTTCGGCACAATGTCAGTTGCACCAAACGGACGTATTGACGTAGTCTGGCTTGATACACGCGATAATAACCCTGGAATATACTGGTCTTCACTTTATTATTCGTATTCTCTAGATCAGGGAGAGACATGGTCTGTAAATGAAAGATTGTCAGATGCTTTCGATCCACATGAAGGATGGCCAAACCAAAATAAAATGGGAGACTACTTCGATATGGTTTCCGACGAGAGCAGCGCACACCTCGCCTGGGCAAGCACTCTAAACGGTGAGCAGGATGTCTATTACGGAAGAATTACTCCACAGCTTACCGGCATAGGAGATAATCCACAAAAAACAGATTTTGTCTCGGTTAGTGCTTATCCTAACCCCTTTAAAGAAAAGGTTACAATCAGATACAGTTTGAATAAAACAGGTATTGTTAACTTGTCTATATTCGATATTTATGGTAAAGAGGTAAAAACAGTTGTAAACGAATCGCAACAGGCTGGCAGTTACAATGTAACATTTGCAGCTGATGCAGACCTTGCAGAAGGTGTCTATTATTGCCGCCTGACATCAGGAGCAAATACAAGAACTGTAAGTCTTGTACTTATAAGATAACTTGTCATTTATATAGTTCAACAAAAAAACCGAAGAATGAACTCTTCGGTTTTTTTGTTATAAAGCTATCTATACTTATCAAGTAATTGGGTTTGACAGCAAGATATTTCTAATACAAATGACAACGTAGACGCTGTCTCGTTGTCTATAAATCATTAGCGGGTTTGTCAGACTGTCCATTCATATGAGAAAAAACCCTGCTACTCCAAAATAACAGTCCTGATACCACCCGTTTCAGGATGAAACTGTACAACAGAGGCATTTGCCGGTAAAGCAATAACAACACCAAGCTGGCTGATGGCGCATATTTTCTGAACTTTTATATCCTTATTCACTTTTAGACTTACAATAGCAGTCTCAGGTATTCTGTAATAAAACCCCTGTCCATCTATACCATCCTGATTCATTGATGCAACCTTGTCTGATAATTGCCCGATATCTCCTGTTTTTTCGATTTTGAGATTCACTTTTTCTCCACCTGAAGCGTTCACACCTGCAACACCATTGCGCTCCGAAAATGAAAAAACGGGTACTAACGTGCTTTCAGCATCAGCCTTAGGCAGGGCTGTAAAGGTATATTTATATGTTTTGTCTATCGAAAGGCCTGTAAACAAAGTAAGATAATCCCATTCCATCTGCTTAAGTTGTTCATCCATATATGTTATACTTCCGGCATCGTAAGCCACTTCCTGATAGCCTGTAAGTAGGTTAAAACGGTTCTCCCTGATCTTGCTAATCATATTGGCAGCCTCAATTGCTTTCTGCTCGTCTGACTTTTCAACCCATTTATGGTCAAAATATTTTTTTTCAATAACCGCGGTGTCAACAACAACCTTTTTAATAATTGTATCTGTTTGCTCATAAAGGTTAGTCTCAGCGAAATATTTGAATAGGTCTTTGTAAGCTCCTGAAAAATCAGCACTCTTACCTGTTAGCTCCTTCAGTGCTTCGGCATCAATAGTTCCATTCAGTCCCATTGCAAGGCCGGATTCGGTCAACGAAAAGAGCTTAGCCTTACCATCTTTAGTTGCTTTTGGATCAACTTCGGCAAAATAATATTGAGAAGGATCAGGAACGGCAATCGTGTTTAATTCAATGCCGGTTATTTCATATTCATCATAATCATTCATTATAACATCTTCAAGATCGAGATATTTTGCAGCATATTCAGCATAAGGACCTTTCAGATGCTCGTGCTTTACAACAGTAACATCAACACGAATAATTGTTTGAGGAAGAGCATAAAAAAACCCTTTCTTACCGCTAAGGTCGGTTGATTCGGATACGTGATAAACATTAACCTGCCCCACCGAACAGAGAAATCCGAATAATAAAATGGAGAGGCTGATTCCTCTTTTGAATATTTTTATTGCAGACATCATAGCTACTATTTGGTTACAACATATTATTTATTAACGATACACAAAAGTAAACTAAAACTTAAAATATTTCAGATTAACTTATAAAATATTTGATTTTTTCTGTCCGGTTTGTCACGAAAGCCTTGCTATTCCAGAGGTAAATAAAGACCTTGCCGAGGAGTATAAAAACTTTTGGGACGAAGGGCCAAGATATTGAGGAATTCAAACCCTGACCTTATTCAATTAGACTAAATCTTAGTTTTTTTCTAATAAACAGTTTTATTATGGATAAAAACATATCTGATTTGACATCAGTAAAAAGAAGGCTTTGGGTGACGCTTTCTACTAAAGTCTGTCTTGTGTAGTAGGAGTTTTGGTTATTTTGGTCTATGCTTGCCACCCATTTCAGTCTTAAGAGTACCACTTAAATGATCAGTTAATACTGCCAGTTTCAAAATATATTTGCACGGACGTATAAAATTTATTATCTTTGCACGTGTAATATTAAATATTGACTTATGAATACAAAATTAACACTGACAATCGAACAATCCATTATTGAGAAAGCAAAATCTTATGCAAAAGATAAAGGACGGAGTTTATCAGATATAATTGAGAGCTATCTAAGAGCAATTACAACGGAGCAGAGGGTTATTGAAGATATTTCACCTCTTGTAAATTCATTACGAGGAAGTTTCAAAGCACCTGAATATTTTAATTATAAAGAAGAATTATCAGAAGGACTTTCTGAAAAATACAAGGTATGAAAAGAATATTGATTGACACAGATGTAATACTTGACTTTTTCTTCGACAGAAAACCATATTCAGACAATTCAGCAATAATTTTAAGCCTCTGTGAACAAAAACAATTAGACGGGTTTATTACACCGGTAATAATTAGCAATATTTATTATTTATTACGTCGGACTGCAAGACATGAAAAAGTTATTGATAAATTAAAGCAATTATTGACAATTACACATGTTCTGCAAATGGACAGGCTAGTGATAGAAAGAGCACTTAATTCAGAATTTAAAGACTTTGAAGATGCTTTGCAAAACTTTGCTGCAATAAATTACGGAGAAATCGAAGTAATTATCACCCGGAATGTTAAAGACTATAAGAAAAGTGAAATTGGAGTATTAACCCCGGAGAGTTTTGTGAAGTTAATAAAGGTCTAATGCTAATTGAGACTTCACCCCACTATGTGTGCAGAGTGTCCACGCTCGGCATATTTTAATCTGTATCTCTGCATCTTGTTGGTATGACTTATTTGAATACCGAAGTTTCGGCATTGAACTCAGCTTCCGGTAGCGGGCTATCCCGAAAGAAATAAAGCATACCGGTTGCTTGCAAATACACAGGTTGTTATTTCACCTGGAACATAATAACCGTTTCCCATTTTTCAGGGTTAGGCTCTGTTGAGGGGTCATTAAGATATATCTCAATGGGACCGCCGGCTTCCTCAAGATTATTATCTTTCAGATATTTCATAATGGCTTGATACATATACATCGTATTCTCATATGGTCCGTAATGAATCCCTGCTATGACTTTATTGGGTTGCATTTTCTTAATCATAATATTGTCTTTGCCTTGAGACGACTGGCTTACAGGTATTGCTGCTTCAAAAACTCCAAAGGTTGTCTCCTCATCATAACTGTACCACAAAGTTGCCGGTTTTCCAAAACTATCCTTATGGTTTTGAAAGATATAACTCATCAATTTTCCGTAATCCCTTTCCATCGCTTTTCCCATCTCATCAGATGTGCACGAATCCTTAATAACGGCAACAAAAACATCATTAAGCGTTAAAGCATAAAGAGCAGGCATTTTATCACCTCTCGTTGCATCACTATCAATGCTTTTTAGCAATGCAACAGAAGACAAAATTTCCGGTTTACCCGATTCAATGGGAATGCTTTCGCTAACTGATTTCAAATTTTGAAGCCCTTTATCAAAAACTGCCTCCATACTACTTTTCATTAAAGCATAAACAACCCTTTCAACCGGATAGCCTGGGTCTGTATCCATACCCCAAAAAATGGTTGTCTTTCCATCTTTCTCAACAAAATTAAAATATGACAAACTCTTGCCCTGTTCCCCGAAGTCTAACTCTGTACCAATCCTTTTCAATGGGTTGCTCTCGGTAATTTTCATTGAGCCTGTTCCCTGTTTCTTACTACTCCACGACATAATTGACCCGACCCCGCTTGCCGGGCCGGTATAGGAATTGACCATAGTAGAATCATTCTGTGAAAAGGGTGACCATTTTTGCCAGTTATTCAATGTGTTAACCTGATTAAAAGGGTATTCGACAGGCCTGTCAATCACAACAGACTGTTCAACATGAAAATGCTTTGGAAGAAAAGCAGCAACTATAAAAAAGGTAGCAACAAGTACTACCAGAATGATTCCTATTATTTTTAAAAATTTCATAACTATATCTTTAAATTTGATTATAAATACTAACAATTAAATTAGTAATTTGTTTTACTATGGACTATTAACTCTCTTGTACAGAGGCGCAACAGTACGCCCCAATATCTCAATTTATCATCTTTACAAACTCATCTTCAGTAATAATAAGTATTCCAAGCTCCTTTGCTTTTGCAAGTTTATTTGGCCCGATATTTTCGCCGGCAAGAAGAAAATCTGTTTTTTTTGAAACTGAAGAAGCAGGCTTTCCGCCATTTTCCAATATAACCTGCTTAATCTCATCTCTTGAAAAGTTTTCCAGCTTCCCACTTGCAACTATAGTTTTATTTGCCAGCTTGTCAGATTTTACAACCAAAGGATTTTTAAGTTCAAATTGAATCCCATTATCTTTTAGTCTTTCTATTATTTTGATATTTTTCTCATGGCTAAAAAAATCAATAATTGAACCTGCTATCCTCTCCCCTATTTCATCCACTAATATTAACTCCTCAAAAGATGCATTCTCCAGTCTTTCAATTGTATGATAATGGTTTACAAGTTTTTTAGCGACAGTCCTGCCAACATATCTGATTCCCAAGCCGAAGAGCACCCTGTCAAACTCAACCTGTTTAGAGGCATCTATGCCGGTAAGAATATTATTTGCGGTTTTTTCCTGAAAACTAAGTTTCTTTACCTTTTTATCCTCAGTTGCTTCAATTACCTTTTCGAGTCCGATAAGTTTATCAAAAGTAAGTCCGTATAGGTCTGCCACATCCTTTACAAGTCCATTGTCATAAAGCATTTCCACCTTCCCTTCCCCAAGGCTGTCTATATTCATAGCATTCCGGCTTATAAAATGCTCAATTCTTCCTTTTATCTGTGGCGGGCAACCATCCTCATTAGGACAGTAATGATTAGCTTCGCCATCTTTCCTAACTAAAAGGGTTTCACATTCAGGACATCTGTTAATAAAGTCCAACTTTTGTAAACCGGACGGCCTTTTATTGAAGTTCACACTAACAATTTTCGGAATTATCTCCCCTCCTTTTTCAACATAAACCGTATCACCAATTCTCACATCCAAAGCTTCAATAATATCCGCATTGTGTAGTGACGCTCTTTTGACTGTAGTACCGGCAAGCTGTACCGGCTTAAGGTTCGCAACAGGTGTAATTGCTCCGGTTCTTCCAACCTGAAAACTGACAGAATTCAGAATTGTCTCCACACGTTCAGCTTTAAACTTATAAGCAATTGCCCATCGGGGTGATTTTGCTGTTGCTCCCAACTCCTGTTGCTCGTTATACGAGTTTACTTTAATAACAACCCCGTCAATTTCAAACGGCAAATTATTACGCTCTTTGTCCCACTCATTTATAAAATCGAAAACTTCATCCATCTTACGGCATTTTACAATGTATTGTGGAACTTTAAAACCCCATTCACGGGCTTTCATCAGGCTATAATAATGATTAGAAAAAGGAAGTTTCTCACCAAAGAGATAATAGAGATAGCAATCAAGCGGGCGTTTTGCCACCTCGGCTGAATCCTGTGTCTTTAAAGTGCCTGCTGTAGCATTGCGGGGATTTGCAAAGGGTTCCTCACCTATTTCCAACCTGCCCTCATTCAATTTTGCAAAACCATCTTTAGGCATAAATATCTCACCTCTGATAACAAATTCATCCGGATAATCACCTTGAATTTTCAATGGAATTGATTTTATAGTCTTGATATTTGCCGTCACGTCATCTCCCTTTACACCGTCACCACGTGTTAATGCCTGGTTGAGAAGTCCGTTTATGTAAGTAAGGCTAATTGAAACACCGTCAAATTTCAGCTCACAAACATACTCCACATTTTCGCCTGTGACCTTTTTTACTCTGCGGTCAAAATCCAGCAATTCAGCTTCGGAATAAGTATTTGAAAGAGAGAGCATCTGATATTTATGCTGCCTTTGAATAAAATTTTTCGTGATATCTCCTCCCACCCTTTTTGTAGGAGAATCGGGTTGTACAAATTCAGGATATTGCTCTTCCAGTATTGTCAGCTCCTCAAGGAGCATATCAAAATTATAATCGCTTATCACAGGGCTCGCCAATACATAATAACGGTGATTGTGCTTATTAATAATATTCGCAAGTTCTGTAATCCTTTTTTTTGCTTCCTCTTTTGTCATCCGTATATTATTCGATTTTAAAAATTCAAAAGTAAGAAATTGTATTGACAAGAGTTGAAAAATCATTCTAAAGATTACCTACTTTTGCAAAATCAATTCTATAAATGAACAATGATTGAGGTTTACGCTATAAAAATATTATCGGAGCAGGAGTTTCTGAAAGTAAAAAATGAACTTCTATCACTTCTTCCAGGAGAACTCAGGGAGTCTATGCTTAGATATAGAATCGTTATTGTTCTGCAACGATCATTGCTTGGTGAGTTGATGACAAGGAGGATTCTCGCAGACAAACTCAAAAACACTATTGGTAGTTTCAATTTTATAAAATCCGAAAAGGGTAAACCATATCTTGAAAAAAATCCTGTTTACTTTAATATTTCACACAGTGGCGAATGGGTCGTAGCAGCATTTTGTAATGATTTTGAAGTGGGTGTTGATATTGAAAAAATTAAGCCTGTAAATTTTGAAATCGCTGAAAGGTTCTTCTCGGAAATAGAAAAGAGAGAGTTGTTTTCTAAAACAGGAGATAAAAAACTGAAGTATTTCTTTGATTTATGGACAATGAAAGAGAGCTACCTGAAACTTCTTGGTAAGGGTCTGACTAAGCCACTCAGCACATTTACCATTTCCGGTAGCAAGGGACAGTTTCATCTATTTAGTGATGTTGACAGCGCTCAGGACGTAAATTTCAAGCAATACCAATTAGCTGATGATTATAAACTATCTGTTTGTTCTTATTCTGATGAGTTTGATAGCGAGTTGAGTATTTTGGGGATTTCTAATTTGATCACGCGGCGACGCAACGACGCAGAAAGATAACTGAAATGATCACGCGGCAACGCAGCGACGCAGAAAAACAACTGAAATGATCACGCGGCGATATGGCAACAGAAAATTATATTAATAAAAATGACTAAAGAAAATAATAATGTAGCTCTTGTGCTTTCCGGTGGTGGTGCACGTGGAATGGCTCACATTGGTGTAATTGAAGAACTTTTAAAGAGAGGTTACAACATAACTTCTATTGCGGGAACATCAATTGGATCTGTTGTTGGTGGCGTTTATGCCGTCGGAAAAATGGAAGAGTATAAAAATTGGGTAATAAGTCTGAGTAAGCTTGATATAATCAGGCTTATGGACTTTGCTATTACAAAAGGCGGACTTATAAAGGGCGAAAAAATCTTTAAAGAAATAGGGAGAATTATTGGAGATGTAAAAATAGAAGATTTAAAGCTTCCTTTTGCTGCAATTGCCGTAGATATTAATAACCACAAGGAAGTCATTTTTACATCTGGCAGTCTTACAGATGCAATAAGAGCCTCAGTTGCAATCCCAACAGTCATTACTCCAACAAAATATAAAAACTCATATCTTGTTGATGGTGGTGTTCTTAATCCTATGCCTATTGAGTTTGTTAAACGCTCAGAAGGTGACATTCTTGTTGCTGTTGATCTGAATGCGGACATTCGTTACAGGCCATCAGTAAAATACAGGCCCACCGAAAAAGAAGAGAATAATTACAAGAAAGCCTTTGGTCATATCAATAAGCATTGGTCAAAATTCTTTAACGCAGAAAAGGAGAAACATGCCGGGTATTTTGACTTAATGAATAGATCTCTTTATGCTATGCAGATGAGACTTACTGAAATTGCTATTGAAAGACATAAGCCAGATATCCTTATCCCAATCTCCAGATACTCCTGCGATATGTTTGAATTCTACCGGTCTGAGGAGATGATAGATTATGGAAGAAGACAGGCCGTGAAAGTATTGAAAGGGCTAAAAGCAAGATAATGGTTATCTGTAAGGTTTAATAGTTGTATAAGTCCGAGCGTGGACGCTCTTACATTTGGGGTTGCATGAATCCGAGCGTGGACGCTCTATCATTTGAGTACGAGCGTGGACGCTCTTACATTTGGGGTAGATGCTCTTACATGAATATAATTACAAGACCAGCTTGTCTTCATCATACTTCACCACTGCTTTCCTTTTCCAGCGGCCTGTCTTGTAATATATAAATGAGAATGTCATGCCAACAAACCAGCCCATCGGTGTTGACCACCAGATGCCATCAACCCCGAAATGCCTCGACAGGAAATAGGCAGCCGGAATGCGAACAACCCATAATGCAAGTAAAGTTATAAACATCGGAACTAAAGTATCGCCAGCACCACGCATAACGCTGCTAATCACAAAAAGTGTTGAAAACAAAACATAAAAAGAACTCACAATGATAAGATACCTCGCACCTATGGCTATTACATTCTCATCGGTTGTAAATATGCCCATAAGTTGCTTAGAAAATAAAATTGCAATTATAGATATTGTGATCGAAATAATTGTAGTCATTTTAAGTGTGGCAATCAAACCTGATCTCACCCTTTCAGGTTTATTAGCACCAAGATTTTGTCCAACAAAAGTTGCGAGAGCAGAAGCAAAGTTCATTGCAGCCATCATAGCAATTGAGTCAATACGCATGGCAACAGAATAAGCTGCTATCGTATCTGTACCGAAAAGATTGACAATCCAGATTAAAGCCATAAGACCAAGCGCTACAAAGGATTGTTGCAAACCTGAAGGAAGGCCTATTCTGACACTCTTCTTAAAGATATCTCTGTCGAACACCATATTCTTCAGCGAAAACTTAACCACTTTGTGATATTTGTTAAGATAGATGATGGCTGTAATAAATGCTCCGCCCTGAGCCATAATAGTCCCAATTGCAACACCTGCAATTCCCCATTTGAATACAACAACAAAAAGAAGATCGAAAAAGATATTAGCAAAAGTGGAAATTATCAGAAAATAGAGCGGTGTTTTTGAATCGCCAAGCCCACGGAGTATTGCAGAGGTGCCATTAAATCCAAAAAAAAATACCAGACCCGAAAGATAAATCTTAAGATAGAGACTGGCGTATGGTAGTACATCTTCCGGGAGCTGGATAAGTCGGAAAATATCATCACTAAAATAGATACCAAGTGCACTGAAAACTATTGACGCAAAAAACATAACAATATAAAAGGTGTCAATAGTCCGTTTCACCTTTTCCATCTGCTTTGCTCCAAAATATTGCGCAACAATTATTGTCGCTCCTGTTGCAAATCCTATTACCAAAGAAATTACAGCAAACAGTATTGGAAATGATGCGCCCACAGCGGCAAGAGCCTCTTTACCAATGAACCTGCCAATGATGATGGTGTCAACAATATTATATAGTTGCTGAAACACATTGCCAAGCAGCATTGGTGTAGCAAACTGCAATATTAACCTACTCTCCTTCCCTACCGATAAATCTTTCATCTAAAATTCCGTAATTCTAAAGTCTTGCAAAAGTAACATAATAACTATTTGTACTAAATAGTATTTGCTTATCAAATTCGCATATTATCATTTAAAAAGTCTTATTTTTGTTCAATAATTATAATACGGTGAATAAAAAAAGAACTGGAAAAGATAATCTGGTTTAAAAATTTTTTGAATAATGATATTGAATTACAAAACAGGCACCCTTCCACAAAATTTCATTTATTTAGGAATAATGTTATTCGTTATCGGTATTTGGAGAATGATAGTTTTAGATTGGAACGGGATATTATTTTTCGTATTATCACTGCTATTTCTATTTATTAAATCAGGGATAATAATAGATACTGACAATAGAAGGTTAAAAAGATATATCGGTTTTTTTGCAATTAAGAAAGGAGACTGGGTGAGTATAAAGTCAACAATTAATCTTCAAATAGTAAAAACAAGAGAAACACAAAATATGAGCGTACTTTCTATAAGCAGAACCGAAACTAATGACGTTTACAAACTCTTTTTGACTTTACCTGATAGAAATATTGAACTTATGTCAGGAGAAAAAGATTATATCCTCAATAAAGCAGAAAAAATATCTTCTTCGCTTCAAGTATCAGTTAAAAATAACAGCAAGTAATATGAAAAATATTATAAGCATTTTGATTATTTTAGGTTTAGTAGGTTGCAATACAAAAGATAATTGTTCCTATCAGAAACCAAATGATATTAATGATGGACTGAATGTTTCTACACTTGAAGAGAACAAGTTGGATACAGTCAGATTCAGCAAATTAAATAAAGACATTTGTAATGGCAAATATGGAAATATACATAGTTTACTGGTGATTGAAAATAACGACTTGGTGATAGAGCAATATTACAATGGATGGAAAAAGGACAGACTGCATTTTTTGGCATCTAATACAAAAAGTTTTAATTCCTTATTGATTGGTGTTGCAATAGAACAAGGGTATATTAAAAGCGTTGACCAAAAAATGTTAGATTTCTTCCCTGAATATAAAAATCTAAAAAAAGACACACTGAAAAATAAAATAACCATTAAAGATTTGTTGACGATGACCTCGGGTTTTCAATGGGATGAGCAATCTTTACCTCTTACTGACCCAAATAATATGGGCAGACAAATGGATTTAACAAATGACTGGTTAAAATCAGCAATAATGCTACCTATGGATACAGCTCCCGGAACAAAATATGTGTATAGTGGACCTAACAATATTATTTTAAGCGAAATTATAAAAAAGACAACTGGTAAAAATATTGCAGAATTTGCAGAAGAATATCTTTTTAAACCTCTTGGCATAAAAGAATATGACTGGTTTGAAAAAAATGGAGTTTATGATAGTGGTGGCGGATTAAAACTAAAATCAAGAGACATTGCCAAATATGGACTTTTACATTTGAATAAGGGAAAATGGAACGAAAATGAAATTGTATCAGAAAAATGGATAGAAGAAATATTTAGCCCATATATTGAAATTCACCATCCTTTTTATAGTTGTTACCAGTGGCAGATGGTAAAAACAGAGTATGGATTTAATGCTTGGTTTATTCCTGGAAATGGTGGACAGATAATAAACATTATTCCTGAGCTGGATATGGTTATTATAATCAATGCAGACAATAGAAAAATTTCGAAAAACAGAAGAGAGCCAATAGAATATTTGATACAGGATATAATAAAAATACACCCGAAACTAAAATAATAAGTTATAGAAAATGGAATCAATAAAAGAATTATTTCGAATTGGAAGAGGCCCTTCAAGTAGTCACACAATGGGTCCGGACAGAGCTGCCCAACAATATAAAAGCAAACATCCGAAAGCAAAATCGTTTAAAGTTACTTTATATGGCAGCTTAGCATTAACAGGAAAAGGACATCTGACTGATATTGCAATAATAAATGAATTAGAACCTGCAAATGTTGAAATTATCTGGAAAAAGGATGAAGCTAAGGATTTTCATCCAAACGCCTTAGAATTTGAAGTAGCAGACAAAAACAGTGAACCCGACAAATGGTTGGTGTATAGTGTTGGAGGCGGAAAAATTGTTGACGATAAAAACAAAAACTCAAAACCAACAAACATTTATAGCCAAAAAAACATGCAGGATGTTTTAAACTATTACAAAGAGACTGGTAAAACATTTTGGGAACTTGTATTTGAAACCGAAGGGGATGAAATAAAAGATTACCTCCATAAAGTTTGGGAAGTAATGAAGAAGGCTATATCCAATGGAATTACAAACGAAGGACTTATTCCCGGGGGATTAAAACTACAAAGGAAAGCAGCCTCCTATTATTCAAAATCAAAGGGTTTGCGTGATCACTCCAGGACTATCAGTAAAATCTTTGCATACGCACTTGCTGTATCCGAAGAGAATGCCTCAGGAGGAGAAGTAGTTACTGCTCCTACTTGTGGTTCGTCGGGAATATTACCTGCTGTATTAAAAATAAGCCAGGAGCATTTTGAGATTAGTGATGATAAAATTATCAGGGCGATGGCAACCGCAGGGTTAATCGGGAATATTGTAAAACAAAATGCTTCAATTTCAGGTGCCGAAGTTGGATGCCAGGGAGAAGTTGGTACAGCTTGCGCTATGGCAGCAGCTGCAGCAACACAGTTGGCCGGTGGCTCTCCCTCTCAAATAGAATATGCTGCTGAAATGGGGTTAGAACATCATCTCGGCTTAACCTGCGACCCAATAAACGGATTGGTCCAGATACCCTGCATCGAAAGAAATGCACATGGTGCTGTAAGAGCATTCGATTCAGCACGGTTCTCTATTCTGTCTGATGGCAAGCACTTTATAAGCTTTGATGTTGTTACAAAAGTAATGAAAGAAACTGGAAAAGATATCCCGAGTTTATATAGGGAAACAGCTCTTGGCGGTCTCGCAATATATGGAGATGAGAACTTTGTAGATAATTGATTGAATTACTTTTGTTTTATTAATATTCATATCCATGATTTATTTACTTTTGTAATCGTAAAATCTAAAACATTTGAACTATGAACAACAAGACATTAAACCCCAGATTCTTATTTATTCTTACAGTCATTATTGCTGGTGCTGCTTTCAGGCTTATCCCCCACTGGCCTAATTTCACTCCTATAGCTGCAATGGCCCTTTTTGGAGGTACTTATTTTAACAAGAAATATCTGGCTTTCTTAATACCAATGGCAGCCCTGTTTATTTCGGATATGCTCCTTGGTTTCCATTCATATATGATAGCTGTTTACCTTAGCTTTGCAATTATTGTAGTATTCGGGATGATGTTAAAAAACCGGGTTAAGATTGGGTCACTGCTGCTTGCTTCTGTAAGTTCATCAGTTCTGTTCTTTGTAATTACAAACTTTGCAGTGTGGATTGGAAGTCCGTTTTATCCTCAGAATTTTGCAGGACTACTTGAGAGTTACACAGCAGGATTGCCATTCCTGAATAATGGTGTTCTCGGTGATCTTTTTTATAATACCCTGTTCTTTGGAGCTTTCTATCTTGCGCAGCAAAGATTTCCTGTTCTTGCAAAAATTCCGACAAAATAGAATATGGCCATTTACCATATTTATAAGATATAATGTTTAGGCCTGCACTTAACTTTTCAAAAGAGATATTCAGATTTAACCTGATAATTTCAGTTACTATTGGTTTTTTTGGATTATTTGCAGGCAATTCACCAACTGGCTCTCTTACAGGTTTTTTCTCGGTCTTTTCTTTTTCTTTGTTTACAGGCGGTTTTTTATTTGCAATCTATTTTTACTTTTTAAAATATCGCAAACGTTTCTATTTTTACTATAACCTCGGTCTGACTAAAATCCAGCTTATTAGTGCTGCCTGGTTGTTCAATTTGCCTGTTGTACTTGCTGTTTATATTCTAATAATCATTATCAATGCCATATAGTGCACTCGAAATAGATAGTCTGACACACTCATACGGCAACCGGAGAATCCTGTCGAATGTGTATTTTAATTGTAAGATTGGAGATATTACAGGTGTACTCGGAAGAAACGGAAGTGGAAAAAGTACATTGTTGAAAATTATTTTCGGGACAGTTACACCTCAATTCAAGCATCTGCGAATTAACAACGAAATTATTGACAAACCATTTCAAAAAGGAAACCTCGTTGCATATCTTCCAGAGAACAGCTTCCTGCCTGCAAATATTTCATTAAATAAGATCATTGACCTGTTTATCAAAGATCAGAGGATAAAAGAGGAGATTAGGCAGGACACTTTAATCAATAAGTATCTCACAAAAAAGCCAATGGAACTATCTTCAGGGGAGTCGCGTTATTTCGAGATACTGCTTATTGTAAACCATCCCGCCGGAATTATCCTTCTTGACGAACCATTCTCAGGGATAGAACCGTTGCTAAAAGAGCGAATTATCCAGCTCATTGAAAGTAAAAAAGATGAAAAATGCTTTATGATAGCTGATCATGACTATCGTAATATACTGAAACTTTGCAACAGATTAATTCTCCTGACCGATCAAAACTGCATAGAAATAAATGAGCCATCGGAATTAAAGGAGAGAGGGTATCTTCCTGAGAGGTACGTTTAAACCCAACTGGCGCAAGTCTGGCGGATAGCATTGCAGGCAGGGACTTGTGCCTGGGTTTAATTTAACCGACAAATTTTAGCTATACTTTATATCTTTGTACGATGAGCCGCAAATATAAATTTAGAAATCCTGAAGGCATGTATTTCATAACATACACTGTGATTAGGTGGATAGATGTTTTTACCCGTAATTTGTATAGGGGTATACTGTTGGATAGTTTTGTTTATTGTCGAGACAAGAAAGGTTTACGGACACAAGCATATGTTATAATGACAAACCATGTACATATGATTGTATCTGCATCCGAAGGTTATTATCTTGAAAACATCATGAGGGATTTGAAAAAGTTCACCTCAGTTGAAATTATCAAAGCGATTAAAAACAACCCCACAGAAAGCAGAAAAAAGTGGCTATTACAGGCTTTTGCTGAGGAAGGTAAACAAAACGCCAATAATACATCAAATCAATTTTGGCAACAGGACAATCATCCGATAGAATTATACAATAATGAAATGATTGAACAAAAATTAAATTATATACACAACAACCCTGTAAAATCAGGCTTTGTTGAAAAACCAGAAGATTATGTCTATAGCAGTGCAAGGGATTATGTAGGGATAAAGGGGTTAATTGAGATTGAGATTATTGAATAAAGTAATGCCACAAGTCAACAACCCACAAGGCCAGCATATAAGACTTGCGCCAGATGGTTCCAATAGGGCAACATTCCAACATTTCTTTTTTTTTGTTATTTCTTCTGTCACATATCCTGCAAACTATCCAAACAAATCCTCATCCCTTTCCAACAAAAGCACAGAATGTTGAGGGACAATAAAATACTTCTCACCTTCATACATTATCTCAACAGCACCTTTTTGTAAAAAAATTGCCAGATCGCCTTCCTTCGCTTGTAAGGGAATATATTTAATGTTTTCATCCGGCTTTTTCCAGGGCTCCTCAACATCGCTACCTGGCAATGGTATTGGAAATCCCGGCCCTGCTTTTATAACATATCCTGACTGCACCTCCTCTTTCTCCTTATATCCCGGTGGCAGATACAGTCCGCTTTTAGTCTTTGAAGTATGCGAAACAGGCTTAATCAAAAGTCTGTCGCCAACAACAATTAAATTTCTAAGTTTATTATCCTTTGAGATATCCATTACTTCTACGTTTTTAATATCACAAAAATAGCGATTTCTTCTATCAAATTCCATACCTTTGCAAAAAATAAATTGAAATGAGAATTGTCTTTTTCAAAACTCCTAAACCCAAGAGGTTTAATTTCCAAACTCGTTATTACGATGAGGAGAAGGAGTATTGGGAACAAAGAAAAAGAGAGCTTGGTATTTCGAAGGATGGGGAAAAGCCTGATTTTAAAAGCCGTGTTGGAAAAGACTGGAAGCGAGTGCGAAAAGGCTCTTCTGTACGACAGAGGAAAGCAAATGTCAGTGTTGTAATATATATCGCCATTGTCATTGCATTTCTTTACTATTTCTTTTTTAAGTAAGCCTGGGATTTTGTACAGGCAATAATAGATTGCGAATTTTTAACATCGATTATAATTAATGTCAGATATAATACACCTCTTACCTGATTCTGTTGCTAACCAGATTGCTGCCGGAGAAGTAATTCAAAGGCCTGCATCGGCCGCTAAGGAGTTACTCGAAAATGCCATTGATGCAGGTGCCGATGATATTAAACTTATAATTAAGGATGCTGGCAAGACACTTATTCAGGTTATTGACAACGGGTGTGGAATGTCGGAGACTGATGCAAGAATGAGCTTTGAGCGGCACGCCACATCAAAGATCAGCGATGCCAAAGACCTGTTTACTATCAGAACATTAGGGTTTCGCGGGGAAGCACTTGCCTCAATTGCGGCTATCGCACAAATAGAGCTTAAGACTAAGAGAATTGAGGATGAAGTGGGAATCTGCATTAAAATTGAAGGTTCGGAAGTTAAAAGCCACGAACCATGCTCTGCTGCAAACGGAACATCCTTTTCAATAAAAAACCTCTTTTTTAACATTCCGGCACGACGAAAATTCCTAAAAAGTAATACAACCGAGCTAAGACATATTATAGAAGAGTTTCAAAGGGTGGCACTTGTCTATCCCGAGATAAAATTTACTTTTTTTAATGAGAACAGAGAGCTTTTTCAATTATCAAAGTCGGTTTTAAAGCAAAGGATTGCATCACTTTTTGGTGCTGCTTATAATAACAGGCTAATTCCTGTTGTGCAAAAAACCGATCTGGTTAACATTACAGGATTCATCGTGAAACCGGAGTTTGCAAAAAAGACAAGAGGCGAGCAGTATTTCTTTGTGAATGGCAGATATATAAGACATCCATACCTCAATCATGCTATTGACAACGCTTTTAGAGAGCTTATCCCATCGGATACATTTCCCAGCTACTTCATCTATTTTGATATAAATCCCAACGAGATTGACATAAATATCCATCCGACTAAAACGGAGGTTAATTTTGAGAATAATCAGGTGATATATGCAATGCTGAGCTCAGCTGTCAAACAGGCACTTGGTAAATTTAACCTTACCCCTTCCATTGACTTTGACATAGAGAAAGGTATTGATATAACACCTCTTCCAAGGAGCGTAGAGGTAAATCAGCCAACAGTTAAGGTTGACGAAAATTACAATCCCTTTGATGTTGAAACTCAGCATGGAGAAAAACCATCGTTTCAGCACCACCAAAAACCTGATACACGCAACTGGCAAAAGCTATATGGCGATGAAGAATTCACACAAAACAGGCAGGAGACTGAATTGCCTCAGGAAGATGATGCAAAACTCATTTTTACATCTCAGGGAGTGGAAGCAGAAACGGGCACTGACACCGTTTTTCAATTGCACAATAAATATATTGTAAGCAGTATGAGGTCGGGGCTTTTAGTGATTGACCAGCAAAGAGCACACGAAAGAGTTCTGTTTGAGAGGTTTCTTGAGAAGCTTGAATCACAGAAGGGAACGTCACAGCAGCAGCTTTTTCCGGTTACTGTGCAGTTTTCTCCTTCAGATGCAGAAATTTTAAAAGAGATTGAAGCAGAATTGAAGATTTTAGGTTTTGATATTGAGGATTTTGGAGAAAATACATTTATCATAAATGGCAACCCTGCCGAAATGAACAATCAGGATATCAAAGGGGTTTTGGAAGGTATAATTGAAAATTTTAAAAAAAATCTGAAAGAGCTTGCAAAGGATAAAAAGGTTAATTTAGCACGCTCAATGGCGGTCAACCTTTCGATAAAACAGGGAAGAAAACTGAAGACTGAAGAAATAAAATCGCTTATTGATCAGTTATTTGCTTGCAGGATGCCTGAGGTTTCGCCTGATGGAAAACCAACATTGCGAATCCTGACATTGAGTTATCTTGACGAACAATTTAATTAACACTAAACTTGATTTTAATTAAGAATGGAACAATTCAGACCAACCGGATTTAAAGTATTGCCTCCAGTTGTTAAAAATCTTTTGATAATTAACACTCTCTTTTTTATTGGAACAATAGCATTCTCAAGCAAAATAGATCTTAATGAATATCTAGGATTGCACTATTTCACATCACCAATGTTCAGGCCTCACCAGTTGGTGACATATATGTTTATGCACGGAAGCTTTACTCATATTCTGTTTAACATGTTTGCATTGTGGATGTTTGGTAATGCTCTGGAAAATGTGTGGGGGCCTAAACGATTTCTGGTCTATTACATGGTAACCGGTATTGGTGCCGGCCTGATACAAATACTGGTTTTGTATTTCAGAATATCACATATTGAAAGTGGCTTAGACCCTGAAATGATTAGCTATGTGCAGGAAAAGGGGTATGATCTGTTGAAGGAGGGAAAGAATTTTGCTGACCCAGTTATTGGTAAACTTAATTTATTGATAAACACAACAACAATTGGTGCATCCGGTGCAGTGTTTGGTATTTTACTTGCCTTCGGGATGATGTTCCCAAATTCGTTGATATATGTCTATTTTGCAATTCCGGTGAAAGCAAAATATTTTGTAATGATTTACGGTGCAATAGAGCTTTTCTCAGGTATTTCCGGAACTGCTGACAACGTTGCACATTTTGCTCATTTGGGTGGCATGATATTTGGCTACCTGCTTCTGCTATACTGGAAAAAACGATAACTGAATTTTTGGCTGGATGTATAACACAGGAAATAACTATCAAAGGAATCCGCTGCAAGACCTGAAAGCATATTTCAGGAACAACAACATACTTGTGAAGCTCATACTGATTAATGTGGCTGTGTGGATGACAATTATGATACTCGATGTTATTTTCGACCTCTTCAAAGTTCCATATATTGACAACATTATTGAATGGCTTGCTGTTCCAGCTTCTGTCGGGAAACTGATAACAAGGCCATGGACGGTTTTTACATATATGTTTTTGCATTACGACCTGTGGCATATTCTTTTTAATATGCTTTGGTTGTATTGGTTTGGACGAATTTTTCTGCAATACCTGTCGGATAAGCAACTTCTATGGACATATATCTTAGGAGGATTGGCAGGGGCCCTGGTTTATATACTTTCATTTAATATTTTCCCTAAATTTCAGGATGTTTATATTAGTTCAATGGCACTGGGTGCCTCGGCATCGGTAATGGCTATTGTGGTAGCAATATCATTTTATGTGCCCAATTTCAAGATAAATCTTATCTTTATCGGACCAGTAAAGATTGTTTGGGTGGCAGTATTTTCCATAGTTCTGGATATCTTTATGGTAAAATCGGTAAACTCCGGCGGTCACCTTGCACACATTGGCGGAGCAGCCTGGGGATACCTTTTTGCATATTACCTCAGGCAGGGAAAAGACATAACCGCCTCATTAAGTGATATTTCATTTTCATCAATGTTTAAAAGAAAGCCCAAATCAGGATTTAAAGGTGTATATTCCAATGAGAAGCGGGTGAAGGATGAAGATTATAATTATGAAAAAAAACAGCAGCAGGAAAAAATAGACCATATACTTGATAAAATTTCAAAGTCGGGATATGAAAGCCTGACAAAAGAAGAAAAAGAGCTGTTGTTTAGTGCTAGTAATAAGAAGTGATTGCGTTAAGGGTTAGGTGTTATGGGTTCATAAAATAGTCCCGTTAGGGACAAAATACAGGTAGAAATGCAATTACAAGGTTCGCTTAGTGCCGTTAGGTACGGAATATATTAAGCGGCCTTCGGGTTTAAGATTTAGTCTTTTGCTGGAGAATTGATAAGTTTTATATAATAAA
>JAOZLR010000001.1:0-2250 GCA_029934735.1 Bacteroidales bacterium | reverse complement strand
TTCGGGTTTAAGATTTAGTCTTTTGCTGGAGAATTGATAAGTTTTATATAATAAATGACAAGCGTGGACGCTTGTCACATAGGTTTTAAATGATTTAGTTTTGGTAGAAAAAGGGAAAAGCAGGTTTTACTTATTTGTTAAGAAGGTTATTCTGGCTTTTAATGGTATTGCTATTATAGCCCTGCTTCTCTCTTATGCAGCAGCCTATGTAAATCCGGCATCATTCTCACCAATTGCATTTGCAGGATTATCATATCCTGTTATCCTGGCTGCAAATCTGATCTTCGTATTTTTCTGGTTGTTTGTCAGTTGGAAATACTCTTTACTTTCAATAATTTTCATAGCTGTCGGCTGGAATAATGTAGGGCGGTTGATTGAGGTTCACTCAGAAAAAAAACCAGATGAAAACGTCAGATATATAAAGTCGGTATCATACAATATTCAAAATCTTGTTAATGAAAGCACAATTACAACAAAACACATTCAGGACTTTAGTAATCAATCGAATATATTAAAATTTATAAAAAGGGAGAATCCTGATATTGTTTGCCTGCAGGAGCTTCTATACGACAGGAAAGGATTTGAAAAGTTCCCTGCAGAATTTGGAAAACAGATAGGATGCAAGAACTATTATTTTAATAATTATTACCCTAGAAATGAGAATAAGAAGCTGGATGCAATTGCCATATTTACCAGATATCCGATTATTAATAATGGCTTTATCAAATATCAAACAAAAACAATAGCTATATTTGCAGATATTGTTACAAATGATGACACCCTAAGGGTTTTCAACCTTCATCTTGCATCATTACATTTCAGGAATGAAGATTACAGTTTTATCTCGGAGATAGATATTCAAAAGAAAAGAGAAGATTTCAGAAAAGGCTCAGGAAAGATTCTGTCCAAGATAAACCAGGCCTTTCAAAAGAGAGGTATTCAGACGAGCATTATTGAGGGAGCGTTATCACAATCGCCCTATCCGGTTATAGTCTATGGCGACTTTAACGATACTCCCGCCTCCTACACTTACCAGAAAATTTCCAAAGGACTTTCAGATGCTTTTGTAGAGAGCGGAAGAGGTTTTGCCAACACCTATGCTGGTAAGTTATTCCCTATTTTGAGAATCGACCATATCCTTTATGACAAATCTTACTCATCAATTAATTTTAAAAGGCACAAAATCAGATTATCCGACCACTATCCTATATCCTGCTTTATCTATAAGTCCAAATAATTTTTTAAATAAAAATCATTACTTTTGCAATTCACAGAAATTGGAAGTGTCAATTCTTTTATTGTCACTATATGGTATTACCAATTCATAATAAAATGCTTCAAGATATGTTCAGGAAGTTTGGATCTTTAAAAAGTATTTTGGTCTATGTAGTTTTACTTTTGCCTTTTGTTATTTCAGGGCAACCGCTGGTTGACTCCATTATATCAGAGCGAAACAATAAGTATCAGGATTATCTTCAGTTTCGCGAATCTCTGACAAAACACACCTGGACAGACCTAATGAAGCTAAAAGATCAGGCCGGAGATATTATAAAAACCGATAACATCATTATTAATGAATATCTTATCAAAGAGTTATTAATGGTTAACAGGATGGAATCGGAAATTATAAAACTCAATAATGAACTAAAACTGACAGAAAAAGAAATTGAGTCCAAAGAATCTACTATCAAAGTCCGTGAGAATTTCATCAAAATGCTTTTCTATGGATTAATAGGAGCAGGCGTACTTGTAATATTGTTTATTGCCATACTTATTGACAGACATATTAGATACCGTGGATTGAAAGATGATATTGAGCGTATCTGGGCCAGTGCAGAAGACCGGGATGACGATCTCTATAAAAATGAAGAGCTTGTTAATGAGGTGAAATCACTAAAAAAAGACAAGGAGAAACTGCTGAACAGAATTGATGAAATATCGAAAAATGACAAAGACAATTCCGACTTCAACGCAAAACTTCGTAATGAAATAAAGCAGCTAAGAGAAGAGAACAGACAACTGCAAAGCTCCTTTCAGGAAAAAGATAGTGCCTTCCAAAAGGAGATACAAACCCGAAAAGCGGTTGAAGTTGAAATTAAAGAACTAATCAGGAAGATAAAATAAATTTTAGTTGTTATTCATATTTACTTTGCGCAGTTCATCTCCATCGTCTCAACATTCCATCCCCGCAATGGCGCATTGGCGTTAACTTTATACAAAAAGCGGCAGAGCCGCGAAACATTTGTAGCA
>JAOZLR010000381.1 GCA_029934735.1 Bacteroidales bacterium | reverse complement strand
TCGCATGGTGGCAGGTATCAGGCTGTTCAGGACGGTGAGGTTATTATTGATATTGCCATAATAGCTGCACCAACAGCTGACCCTTTTGGAAATGCAAACGGAGTTTACGGACCAGCAGCCTGCGGCCTGCTTGGTTTTGCACTTGCTGATTCGCAATATGCACACAAAGTTATTGTTGTAACTGACAACCTTGTCCCCTTCCCTGCTATTCCATGGCAGATTCATGGAAATTATGTCGATTATGTGGTGGAGGTTGAAAAAGTAGGATTACCGGAAAAAATTATCTCAGGCACAACCAGGATAACCAAAAGTCCTGACAGATTACTTATTGCAGAGATAACAGCAAAGTTCTGTGATGCTGCCGGGCTTATTTATGATGGATTTTCATACCAGGCAGGTGCCGGGGGAACATCACTTTCAATCGGCAACTACTTTGCAGATATTTTAAGAGATCGGAGCTGGAAAGCAAAATTTATTAGAGCCGGAAGTAACAAGTATCCTGTGAAGATGCTTGAAGAGGGTCTAGTGGATTATATTCTCGACGGACAGACTTTTGACCTGGAAGGAGTACGCTCTATGAGAGAAAATCAGGGACATGTAAATACAAGTCCTTTCACAAGCTATAACTACCATGGCAAAGGAAATTTTGCATCTATGGTTGATATTGTTGTTCTGGGAGCTACTGAAGTAGATATAAATTTTAATGCAAATGTTGTAACTCACTCCGATGGCTATCTTTTGCATGGTATTGGAGGCTGGCAAAATTGTCTGTTTGCAAAAACAACCATTTTACCAATTCCTTTATTCAGAGACAGAATGCCAGTAATATTGGATGAAGTTACTACCCTTTGTGGGCCTGGTGAACTGATAGATGTTATTGTTACAGAAAGGGGTATTGCAATAAATCCAAGAAGAACTGACCTTATTGAAAAGGTGAAAGATTCAGGGCTTCCTATAAAAACAATTGAAGAGTTGAAAGAAGAGGCTGAAAGAATTTGCGGAGTTCCCGAAAAACCTGTTCTAAGTGATGAATTAATCGCAGTTATCAAATGGGTTGATGGAACAGTAATTGATTCTGTGCGAAAAGTTATTTAGCCAGAAAATGCTTGCTGCATTAAACTTATTTTAAAATCCGACGTAATAGCAATATTAATAATTCAGATTTCACTAAGTTTATATATATGAAGCTACAAGCTGTAGTTCAAAAAAACCAAATTAAACTGTTAGCTTTTAAAGCTTTAAATAGACTTTTACCAAATTACTATAATTGGTTAAAAGCTTCCAATAAAAGGAAGCTATTAAAAAAAAGACTTCTGGAATTTAAAACAAAGCCTGATGACATTTTCATTTCTACTTATATGAAGTCGGGAACAACCTGGCTTCAAATGATCCTATACCAGCTTACTTCATCCGGTAATATGGATTTTGAGCATATCTATGATATATCCCCCTGGATTGACAAATGCTTTGAAGATGGTGAAGACATTAAACAACTTCCTTCTCCAAGATTCTTCAAAACACATATAGCATATTATAATTTCTCAAAAAAATTTAATGCAAAATTCATTTGTGTAGTAAGAAACGGAATGGATGTGGCAGTTTCTCAATATCATCAACTTCTTGATTTTGGTGTTAATGTTTCATTTGACAAATCATTTAACAAATATTTTATAAATAAAAACAGGGATAAAGACTGGTTTCACTATACAAAACATTGGCTGACAAATAAAAACAAGTATAATATTTTATACATACGATACGAGGATCTTAAAACTGATTTTAAAGGGTCATTATTCAAAATTGCGGATTTCTGCAATATAGATATAAATGATAAAGACCTGCCTCGTATAATTGAAAGATGTTCATTCGAATATATGAAAAAATATGAGGGTAAGTTCATCCCGGAAAGGAATAAACACAAAAATGAAAATTTCATTCGTAATGGAAAGTCCGGACTTGGAAAAGAAAAGTTCAACGAAGAACTGTTAGAATTGCATAAAGATAAATTCAATACCCATTTGTCAGGCTTTGAATTATTAAAAGCCTATAATCCAAGCTTATAACAACTATTCTACCTTAAAACAACTTTTTGGGTATAGACTTTATTATCTGCAACAACTTTTATAAGGTAAAAACCCGGAGTAGTGTTTATATTAATCTTTTCAAGTTTATTCAAATAGATTTTCTTTTGCCCGACTACCTGCCCAGAAATATTATAAACAAAGACATCAGCATTTATGGCTTTCTTAAGATTATTTCTCACAAACACCTCGTTGCCATTAGAATATATACTAATCTCATTACCGTAAAAATTTTCATTGATGTCTTGTTTCTCAAATAAGTGAAGTATAAACCTCTGAGTAGCATCAAGAGGATTTGCGGTAAATACATATTCTTCCTGTTTCGAAAGATCAACAATTATTTTTTCCTGTAAATCCTCGAGGTAAGCATCTATACCATACTGAAAACTCTCCAGGTCAGAGGCAGTTATAGTATATTCTGCTTCAGAGCCAACTTCGAGCCCAAGGGGAACTGTAAATTCATCACTAAATCCGGGAATTACATTTATTGAAAGAATATCATCTCCTGCAATAGAGTAAAGTTGAGGTGCCTCGACAATCCCTTTCAGTTTATAAGCATCAAACCGGCTGTCAAATCCTATTGACGCATCATCATTTAAATTAATAAATGTGACATCATTAAATCCATTACCTGTAACCCGAAGTTTTATAAGGTTCCGGATTCCTGAGCTTTTATATGGCGATGGGCTATGCACCCTGGCACTATTACCAACTTTCAAAAGAGGTGAAAAATCAATTGCTTTCACAAAAAATGCCTGCATCGAAGGGATTATGCCATCCGTCAATGCCCCTTTTGAACCGTTCCACGATAAATACTGTGTGCCGTCATAAAAATAGATTGAAGCATCAAATTTATTTTTCCCGATCCAGCCCGAATTATCCCAGTCAATTGCTGATGGAAAAGGATTTCCAACCAAATTCCATCCTTCTTTTCCATCAATACTGCCATTCCCATCCTGATCAGTAGCAGTTGTTGGAAGGTCAATGGTACCGTCATTGGGGCTACCTCCTGTAAAGCTGACAATTTTACTTCCGGGATTTGCTGCATAAGACCACACTTTATATCCTGCTCCGGGAATTAATGTAGTTGTCTCATCGGGAA
>JAOZLR010000380.1 GCA_029934735.1 Bacteroidales bacterium | reverse complement strand
TTTTTTGTTAATAAACAAACAACTAAAAAATAGATATACTTTTGCGGTTTATTAAAATTTAACATTGAAATAATGAAGAAGATCATCAATATACTTTTCTCGATGCAACTGACAGGAATCCTGTTGCTGCTGTTTGCAATCTCGACCGGGTATGCTACTTTTATTGAAAACGACTTTGGCGCTGAAACATCTAAAGCTGTTGTCTATAACGCATCATGGTTTAATTTAATGTTGCTGTTACTTGCTGTAAATCTTGTGGGCAGCATCATCAAACACAAAATGTATAAAAAAGAAAAATGGGCAGTTTTTCTTTTTCATATTGGGTTTCTTATAATTTTCATTGGGGCGGCAATTACAAGATATATCGGATTTGAGGGAATGATGCCTATTAGAGAAGGAGCCATAGCCAATGAAATGACTTCAGACAAAAATTATGTTAAGATATTTGCTGAATACAATGGCGAACATTATGAGAACAGTACGCATGTCTTAGCAACTCCGGTTTCAGTAAAAAAGGTAAGTGACAATTTCAATATTGGTGATAAGAAAATAAATATAGAGGTAATTGATTATCTTACAAATGTAGCTGAAACATGGGCAAATGAACCAGGTGGAAAAAAGATGCTTTGGATAGTGGCATCGGACAAAAATCACGGTAGAGAGGATTTACACTTAACAGAGAATGAAAATCTTATATTCGGTGGAAAATCCTTTAGCCTTAACTCGACTGTAAGTGAGGCTGGCATAAAGATATTTGCAGGAGAGGACGGACTTGGCTTCATAGCAGGCGATTCTGTCGAATATATGGATATGGCTTCAGGAAACACAATAAAACTTGCACCGGACACAATGCATGTTTTAAATCAAAGAGCACTATACAAAATAGGTAGTTTAAGTTTTGTTGCAAAACAATACTACGAAAGCGCAGTTAAAAAGCTTGTCAGTACAGAAAGAGAGAAAGGAATGGCTTCGTTTGATGCTTTTGTTGCGACTATTACTGTTGATGATATGACTGCTGAGCTGGAGGTTTTCGGGGGAAAAGGATTTACAAGCAAGCCCAGCGAAATTGATTTAAACGGAGTACACATTAAACTTCATTACGGACCCAAAATAATTAAGCTCCCCTTCTCAATTAAATTAAATGACTTTGAGCTTGAGCGTTATCCGGGTTCTAACAGCCACTCATCCTATGCAAGTGAGGTAACAATTATTGATAATGAGAACGATATTGAGTTGCCATACAGAATCTATATGAATCACGTGTTAAGTTACCAGGGCTATCGGTTTTTCCAGTCATCCTATGATCAGGATGAGAAAGGAACAGTACTTTCGGTCAATCATGACAAGTGGGGTACAGGTGTTACATATTTTGGCTATTTTTTAATGACTCTCGGAATGTTTGCCGCCCTGTTTACCAGGCACAGCCGGTTTCAGCATCTGACGCGTATGTCATCAAAATTGCATTCCTCACGAAAATTGACAGTTATTGCGTTGATGATTGGCTTATCAACCCTCTTTAGCACTAGCGCCTCTGCTTCTGGCAATACCGGAAATGATTTGCCGGAAATAAAAAAAGAACAAGCTGAGGAGTTTGGAACATTACTCATTCAGGAGAGAGGTGGAAGAATCAAGCCAGTGGGTTCTCTTGCTTCTGAGGTTCTAAGAAAAATTTCAAAGAAAAATACATACAAAGGGCAATCACCCGAACAGGTTTTTCTTGGAATATTGGTTTATCCCCAAATCTGGCAAACCGAGCCATTGATAAAAGTTAATCATCCTGAACTACAGAGAATTTTGGGGCTTAGTGGCAAATATGCCTCTTTCAACCAGATTATTGATGTGCATGCGCAAAACTCATATCTCATTCGCGATTATGTGGAAGCAGCATATTCGAAGAAGCCATCGAGTCAAAGTAAATTTGATAAGGAGGTAATGAAAGTAGATGAGCGTATAAATATATTCTATATGATCTATTCGGGAACATTCCTCCGCATATTCCCTTCCCCAAATGATGAAAATAATAAATGGGTAACTTCAGATGAGTCAAAGGAATATTTCACAGGTGATGAAGAGGTTTTCGTCAGAGGAATACTAACTATGTATTATGCTGAGGCACGAAAAGCGGTAGAATCTAACGACTGGTCAACAGCAGATCAATATCTTGAACATATAAAAACATTTCAGAAAGATAATGGGAGTGAGATAATACCACCAGAATCAAAAGTTAAGCTGGAGATCGCTTATAACAAAATAAATATCTTCAAGCGCTTATCCGGCTATTATGGCATTGTTGCATTTGTACTACTTATATTATACTTTATCACTTTATTAAATCCAAAGGCAAAGCTTGGCAAAGCAATTAAAATTGGTTCATACGCAGTGATATTCTTATTTGTAGTACATACTTTCGGACTTATTATTCGATGGTACATATCAGGGCATGCGCCCTGGAGTGACGGCTACGAGTCGATGATATATATTGGCTGGGCAACAGTTTTGGCTGGATTGATATTTATGAAAAAGTCGGAGATAACACTTGCTATTACTGCTCTATTGGCTTCCATAATACTTATGGTTGCAGGACTAAGCTGGATGGATCCTGAAATAACCAACCTTGTTCCTGTTCTGAAGTCGTATTGGTTAGTTATACACGTTGCGATCATAACTGCGAGTTATGGTTTTCTTGCGCTGGGGGCTCTACTCGGGTTCTTTAATCTTATTTTAATCAATTTAAAAACGGAAAAAAATCACCAACGTCTTAGCCTGACAATCACAGAGCTTTCATATATCATTGAGATGGCATTGATAATTGGTTTGTATATGCTGACTATCGGGACATTCCTTGGAGGTGTATGGGCTAATGAATCGTGGGGGCGTTACTGGGGCTGGGATCCAAAAGAGACCTGGGCGCTTGTAACCATACTTGTTTATGCATTTGTTATCCATATGAGATTTATACCCGGATTCAAAGGCCATTTTGTGCTCAGCTTTGGTGCACTTATAAGCTTCGGTTCTGTTTTGATGACATACTTCGGAGTAAATTATTATCTTTCGGGATTACACTCTTATGCAAAAGGTGACCCTGTCCCGATTCCTGCATTTGTTTATTATATGCTGATTGTGATTGCTGTAGTAAGTGTGATGGCATATATTACAGATAGGAAGTTTAAGAAAGTGGGTGCTAAGGAGGTGAT
>JAOZLR010000379.1 GCA_029934735.1 Bacteroidales bacterium | reverse complement strand
AGAACCCAGTACGGGGTTCAACAAAATAATTAGCCTAAGTTATTCTAAAAAATACAAACATATCTATTTAATCGCTATTTTTGCCCCCATATTTTATAAATAGAAATTTTAATGTGTAAACACTGTATGCATTGTCTCAACTGCCTTGCCTACGGACTTATAAAAAAATCGCAAATGAAAAAGACTTTAACATTAGTATTATCACTATTAATAGCTTCTATAGGCTATTCACAGAATAATGAAACTGTAAGGCACTATTTGTTGGTGCATATTGTTCCTGAGACCTCACACATTACTGTGACAGACTCTGTTATTATGCCCGAAAATACGGACTATATCTTCAGTCTGAATGCAAACCTTATCCCCACTCAATTTTCAAAGAATGTAAAGGTTAAAAAAATTGAATCTGATAGCAATTCCAGTGATATTGGGATGGACAGAGATGATAGTAATAGTAATACCGATGGTTTGAAAATAAATAAATGGTCGGTTTCTTTTAAAGATAAATCAAGCAGTTTTAACATAACCTATGAGGGAACTATTGCTTCCCCTCTTATTCAGAGTGAAGATAATTATCAAAGAGGGTTCAGTGAGTCACCGGGAATTATAAGTAACTTGGGTGTTTACCTTGCAGGCTCTACATACTGGGTTCCAACATTTGAAAACAGTCTGGTGACATTTGATATAACTGCCATTTTCCCCGAAGGCTGGAAAACAGTTTCGCAGGGCGAAAGAATGAAAGAGCTTATTGAAGATGGCAAACATACCGACGAATGGCTTTGCGACAAACCGCAGGAGGAGGTTTTTCTGATAGCTGCTGAGTTCAATGAATATTCTTATGTTATGAATAATGGAATAATGGCAATGGCTTTTTTGCGTACTCCGGATGAGGGCATAGCAAATAAATATCTTGAGGTAACCGAGCAATATATGAATATGTATCAGGAGTTAATTGGTAAATATCCCTATTCCAAATTTGCCCTTATTGAGAACTTCTGGGAAACCGGTTACGGGATGCCTTCATTCACACTTTTAGGCGAAAAGATCATTCGTTTCCCGTTTATTTTGCACTCCTCCTATCCGCACGAACTGCTTCACAACTGGTGGGGAAACAGTGTTTACGTTGATTTTAACACAGGCAACTGGTGTGAGGGAATTACGGCTTATATGGCTGATCATCTGATAAAAGAGCAACGTGGTCAGGGTGAGAACTATCGCAGAAGTACATTACAAAAATTCACAAACTTTGTGAATCCTAAAAATGATTTCCCTATCAATAAATTTGCTTCCCGCTACGATGGCCCAAGTGAAGCGATAGGTTATGGCAAGTCGCTAATGATGTGGCATATGGTTAGGCGAAAACTTGGTGATGAGAACTTTAAAAAGGGGTTGAGCCTGTTTAATGAAAATAATAAATACAAAATAGCCTCATACACCGATATGAGAATGGCTTTGGAAGAGGTTTCAGGAACAGACTTAGAACCTTTCTTCAACCAATGGTTATACCGTACAGGTGCACCAGCACTCGCTATTAAGGATATTAAAACCGACAGTTACAACAATCAGTATCGTATCTTTATTACTCTTGAGCAAACACAGGATTCTGCTGCTTTTATGGTTGACATTCCAATAGCTGTTGCAACTGAAGATGGAAATAAAAATCTGGTGGTTAATATGTTCAAAAAGGAGCAGGATTTCCAGTTGGTTTTGAATAGTAAGCCAACTAAACTAGTTATTGACCCGCAGTATGATGTTTTCAGAATTTTAGACCCTTCAGAAGTACCACCTACACTTTCTAAAATATGGGCCAGTGAACAGAATGTTTTTGTCTTACCTGGTGAAGCCAATGAAGAAAACGCTAAAATGTATCAACAGTTTGCCGAAAAATGGAAAGCTGCCGACAATGACAATTTCAGTATTGTGTATGACGATAAAATCGATGCTTTGCCAAATGACAAAACAGCCTGGATAATCGGTTTTGAAAACAGGTTTGCCGATCTTGTTAATGAAAATATGAGTGCTTACGGCGCTTCATTCGGAGAGGATTCGGTTAATTATAATAGTAAGACTTTGCCTAAAACAGGAAATAGCTTTGCGTTAACTGTTTTTGATAAAGATGATGTGAATAAAAGCCTGATTTTCATCTCACCGGGAAAGACTGAAGCCCTTGATGGACTAATTAGGAAACTACCACATTATGGTAAATACAGCTATCTTGCTTTTGAAGGCGATGAGCCTGTAAATATTGCAAAAGGACAATGGCCTGTAATTAATTCTCCTCTGGTTAAAGTGTTTGAGGAAGATGCTCAGAGTGTTAATGTTAATCAGGAACGCAAAGCTTTGGCGTATGTGAAACCTGTATTCTCGGAAAAAAGGATGATGGGACATATTGAGTATCTTGCCTCCGAAGAGTTGAAAGGCCGAGGAATTGGGACACCTGAGATTGATCAGGCTGCACAGTATATTGCCGATCAGTTTAAAGAGTATGGACTAAAGCCAATGTCAGATTCATATTATCAAACCTTTACCCATACCTTTCCTGAAAAGGGAACAATGACATTAAAAAATGTGATTGCCATAATCCAGGGTACTGATGAAAAACTGAAAGATTCGCCCGTAGTTGTTTCGGCACATTATGATCATCTTGGACTGGGCTGGCCGGATGTACGTCAGGGAAATGAAGGGAAAATTCATTACGGGGCTGATGATAACGCCAGTGGGATTTCAATAATGTTAGAACTTGCCAAAAATTTGTCAAAAACAAATCCGGGCCGCACCATTATTTTTGCAGCCTTTACAGCCGAAGAAGCAGGATTGATTGGTTCACGTTATTTTGTTAGTACATTGAAACAAAATTTTGATGGAGAGGTAATTGCAGATGTTAATCTTGATACAGATGGACGCCTGTTCGATAAAAAGCTGTTGGTTCTCAATTCTAATTCTGCTAAGGAGTGGAAGTTTATCTTTATGGGAACAGATTATACAACCGGAATAAAAAGTGAGCTGATACAGCAGGACCTCGATGCCAGCGACCAGTTTGCCTTTATTGAAAAGGGAATCCCCGCAGTGCAGCTTTTTACCGGCGCAACTCCTGATTACCACCGTCCTTCTGATACATACGAGAAGATTGATGGCCCCGGGCTTGTGAAAGTTGCTACCATAACAAAAGAGGTTGTGGTATATCTTGCTGACAGGGAT
>JAOZLR010000378.1 GCA_029934735.1 Bacteroidales bacterium | reverse complement strand
AAAAAATGGCTCGACAGGCAATCATAAAAGTTGAAAATCTGGTAAAGAAATTCGGGAACTTTACTGCCAATGACAACCTAACTTTTGAGGTTTTTAAAGGTGAGATTTTCGGCTTTCTTGGTGCTAACGGTGCAGGGAAAACAACGGCTCTTCGTATTTTATGCGGACTATCATCTCCAACATCCGGCCAGGTAGAAGTAGCAGGATTTGATGTTTATAAGCAGACCAATAAAATAAAAATGAATATTGGCTATATGAGTCAGAAATTTTCACTTTATGAAGATATGACTGTCAGGGAGAATATCAGATTTTTTGCCGGTATTTATGGATTATCAAGGAAGATCATTAGAGAACGAACAGATGAATTGCTAAATAAATTAAATATTGAAGAGCTGGGAGATAAGTTGATATCATCCTTACCGCTGGGTTGGAAGCAGAAGCTATCCTTCTCTATAGCCATTTTTCACCGACCGCAAATTGTTTTCCTTGATGAGCCTACAGGAGGAGTTGATCCCATCACCAGAAGGCAGTTTTGGGATATGATTTACGATGCGTCTAACAATGGAATAACAGTTTTTGTAACAACACATTACATGGATGAAGCCGAATATTGCGACAGAGTTTCCATTATGGTTGATGGCAGGATAGAAGCTCTTGATACTCCTGAGGTCCTGAAGAGAGAGTACAATGCAAAAAATATGAATGAGGTTTTTTTAATGCTGGCACGAAAAAGGAAAATCTGAAAGTAAAGACAAGGCTGCCTTGTCTCATTTGGATAAGTAATGTAAAGATTATATAACAACAAACGGATGAAAAAATTCATTGGCTTTGTAAAAAAGGAGTTTTTTCACATCATCAGAGATAGAAAAACATTACTGGTGTTGTTCGGCATTCCTATTGCCCAGCTTTTGATTTTCGGATATGTTGTTACAAATGAAATTAAGGATGTTAAAATTGCCATATTAGATCAATCGAAAGATAATGTCACCATTGAAATTTCCAATAAAATTATCTCATCAGGATATTTTATTCTTGAGAAAAATCTCAATAGTGTTAAAGAAATTGAGAATATTTTCAAAAAAGGTGATGTGAGAGAGGTTGTAATTTTTGAGCCTGACTTTGCAAAAAAACTCGAAAAGTATGGGACAGTAAAGGTTCAGATAATTGCCGATGCATCCGATGCAAATACGGCAAACCTGATTGTAAACTACACCAATGGTATAATCAGGAACTATATGAATAGTAAAAACCACAACACTCAGTTGCCATTACAGATCATCCCGGAAGTCAGGATGGTTTACAACGAAAGCATGAAAGGTGTTTATATGTTCGTTCCCGGAACAATGGCAATGATTCTGATTTTGATATCGGCAATGATGACTTCAGTATCAATTGCACGAGAAAAAGAGATGGGAACCATTGAAGTTCTTTTAGTTTCCCCACTTAAACCCATTGAAATAATTGTTGGCAAAGTTGTTATCTATGTTTTATTGTCTTTTCTTGATGCAGTTGTTATTATTGCTTTAGGAAATCTCGTTTTTGGAATGCCAATCAGAGGAAGCATTTGGCTTCTCCTTGCCGAAAGTTTTTTATATATCAGCATGGCTATGTCGCTCGGAATATTTATCTCAATCGTGTCGAAAACTCAGCAAAGTGCAATGTTCATCTCACTTTTTGCTTTGATGTTGCCAACAATACTTCTTTCGGGTTTTATTTTCCCAATTGAAAATATGCCTGTTGTTTTACAATGGTTAAGTGCAATTATGCCTCCCCGCTGGTTTATTGTGATTATTAAAAATATTATGCTAAAAGGGACTGGTTTTGCTTATGTGTGGAAAGAAACTTTAATTTTATTTGCAATTATGACAGTATTTATAGTGTTAAGTATCAAGAAGTTTAAAATAAGACTTGAGTAGGTTGAAATAATGCGAGAATGCGAGAATAAGGGAATGTAGGAAAGCGAGAATGTGTTAATAATAAATAAGAATAAAATGATGAAGAGGGGTAAATGAAGACTATTTTTATCATAATACGGAAGGAATTCACCCAGATATTCAGGGACAAGACAATGTTACCTATGATATTTGTTTTACCTGTTATTCAATTAATTATTCTTGTAAATGCTGCAACACTTGAGATGAAGCATATTGAGATGGTTGTGGTTGATAAGGATTTATCGTCAGCATCGCGCGAACTTACCGGTAAATTCAAAGGCTCTCCGTTTTTTACTATTCTCGGAAATACAACCTCAATGCCCCAGGCAGAAGATATGCTTAAAAACGGTAATGCAAATATAATTCTGCAAATACCGCAAAATTTTGAGAAAAATCTATTTTCTGATGGAAAGGTTAAAATACAATTGCTGATAAATGCAATTAATGCTACTGCAGCAGGCTTGACAAATGCGTATTCAACCAATATAATAGCCGATTTTAACCGCAATATAATTGCTGAAAATATAAGTCATATTAAGATGAGTTTCCCTAAATCGGTTGATGTTGAATATTCTTATTGGTATAATCCGGAACTCAATTATAAAATTTTTATGCTTCCCGGTATCCTTGTGATTCTTGTTACAATTATAGGAATGTTTCTTTCTTCAATGAATATTGTCAGAGAAAAAGAGATGGGCACAATCGAACAGATTAATGTTACCCCCATTCGTAAATATCAGTTTATCATAGGCAAGATGGTTCCTTTTTGGATAATTGCACTGTTTGAATTAGGTTTCGGGCTAATCATTGGCTGGTTGTTCTATGATGTGCGCGTGGAAGGCAGTTTCCTGGTTTTGTTTTCATTCACAGCCGTTTACCTACTTGCTATAATGGGTCTGGGGCTTTTTGTCTCTACTATTTCCACAACACAGCAGCAGGTCGTGTTTATCAATTATTTTTTTCTGCTCACATTTATTTTGATGAGCGGTATATTTACACCCGTTGAGAGTATGCCCGACTGGGCTGATACAGTAAACATTTTTAACCCATTTGCATACTTTATGCGCGTTATAAGAATGGTAATGCTAAAAGGCTCTGGATTTCAGGACATCTCAAGAGAGTTTTTCGCTATATCCGTTTATGCTGCCATAACTCTCAGCCTGAGTGTGTGGAGATACAGAAAGACCACTTAGAATGATTTAACTGAGAACAATACCTGTTTCTACATCTCTTTCAACGCACCAACAACCTCATTAAGCATCTCCT
>JAOZLR010000064.1 GCA_029934735.1 Bacteroidales bacterium | reverse complement strand
GGGTCGGCCTGCATATCTTCTAACATGATTTTTAACTTTTTATCTCTGATAGTTACAACGGTGTTATTTGAGATGTCTAATGCCAGTTTAACCCCATAGGATGTCATATAGCGGTCGGTACCACCCGGATAACCAAGTATCATAGCAAAATCACCTTCTTTAACACCTGCTACAGAGATAGGTAAAGAGTGTTTTGGTTTCATGGGTACATTATCCTCAGAGTATCCGGCAGGATTACCATCCTTATCAGTATAAACCCTGAACATCGAGAAATCAGCTGTATGCCTGGGCCACATCCAGTTATCAGTATCAGCACCGAATTTGCCAATTGAAGAGGGTGGGGCGCCCACAAATCTGACATCTCTGTAAACTTCATAAACAAAGAGATAAAATTCATTGCCCTCAAAAAAACTACGTACCGAGGCAGTGTAGTGTGTACTATCAGTAGCTTCGGAGGTTATTTCTTTCGAGATTTTTCTTACAGCCTGCCATCTCGAATCTTCACTCATGGTATCGCTTAGAGTAGCTAGTACCATTTCGGATACATCCTCAATCCTGACCAGGAAAGTTGCTTTCAGCCCTGGATTGGGTAGCTCGTCAGCCATTGTTTCAGCCCAGAATCCGTTTGAAAGATAATCGTGCTCAAGCGATGAATGAGCCTGGATAGAGCCGTAGCCGCAGTGGTGGTTTGTAAGAAGTAATCCCTGATTGGAAATTATTTCACTTGTGCAACCACCCCCGAAAATAGCAATTGCGTCTTTAATACTTGAATGGTTGATACTGTAAATTTCTTCGGGTGTAAGGTGCAGTCCCTCTTTTTGCATATCAACATAATTTAATCTTTCGATAAAAATGGGAAGCCACATTCCCTCATCAGCTTTTGTCATTGGTGCTAATCCAAAAACAACGGCAACTAAAATCAGTAGTGTTTTTTTCATTATAATGGTTTTAAATAAATATTTAAAAATTAGTATTCTTTTGTTTTTTAAATTATGATTTAAATAAACTCTTCACCCTTTTCAACTTTAACGGCGTTCACCATCTCGCGGATATTTTGTTCATCTCTTTTGCGGCAGACAAGAAGTATATCATCATTTTCGACCACAATATAATCGTCAAGGCCCTGTAAAACCACAAGCTTGTTTTCGGGCATATTTACAACACAGTTTTTTGTATCAAAGGTCATAACACTATTGCCGATTATGGCATTATTATTTTCATCCTTATCCCGTATTTCAAACATTGAGCCCCATGTGCCAAGGTCAGACCAGCCAAAATCGGAAGCAAGCACGTAAACATTTTTTGCCTTTTCCATAACACCGTAGTCAATGGAAATATTTTTACAAACAGGATAGACTTTGTTAATGAATTCCTGTTCTTTGTCGGTATTATAAATCCCTTTGCCATCCTTAAATATTGAATCCACTTCAGGAAGATAATCGTTAAAGGCCTTTAGAATACTTTTCGCCGACCAGATAAAAATCCCCGAATTCCACAAGAAGTCACCACTTTCAAGAAAAGTAACTGCAAGGTTGTAGTTTGGCTTTTCAGTAAAGGTTTTTACCTTCTTGATATTCTTATCTTCAGCAAATGGGTTGGAGTCCTCATACTGAATATATCCGTAACCCGTTTCAGGGCGTGATGGAGTTATTCCAAGGGTAAGAAGCCAGTCGTTTTTAACAGTTGCATTCAATGCTGAGAGAATAACTTTAGTAAATGTATCTTCTTTCAGAATAATATGGTCAGAAGGTGCAACAATGATATTTGCATCTGGATTTACCTCATTAATCTTATAAATCGCATAAGCTATTGCAGGAGCTGTATTTCTGCGCATCGGCTCACAAAGTACCTGATTATCAGTAAATCCTTCAAGTTGGTCGAGAACCATCTCTCTGTATATCTCATTAGTGACAATCAGGATGTTTTCCATCGGACAGATTTTAAGAAAGCGCTCAACGGTTTGCTGTATAAGCGTTTTGCCAGTTCCAAGAATATCGATAAATTGTTTGGGATGTGATGTGCGGCTCATTGGCCAAAATCTGGCTCCAATACCTCCGGCCATTATCACACAATAGTTATTTTTGTTCATTGTTTAAATTTTAAAAATGCAAAGATAATGATTCAAATGAAACTTTTGACAAGGGAAATTCAACGGTTTATAGTCATAAAGTCTTTTACCATTAACTTTAAAAAACGACCGTTAACTTATTTCTTTAAAAAAATCTTGACTTTTCATTTTTTTTATCTATTTTAGCTGGCGATTAAACCAATGCAAAACAGTAAAGATTAACTTTCATATCGTTAACCTGTTATGCCTGTTGAAGATAGAAATATAATCCAGTTGTTTTTTCTTTTTAACAAAAAGAAGAAGAGGTGTAGTATGTTGAGTATCAATTACTTGCGTCGCTATCTATCTATCTATCTATCTATCTATCTATCTATCTATCTATCTGGCAGTTTACAAAGCTGTCAATAATACATTATCTTTCCCAGGAATATCATCTGACAAGAAACATACATTATATATATTACGTTCTTTCAAAAAAATACAAAACCCGGCTTTGGCTGCACCGGCTGGCGGTTTTTTGAGTTATGAGTCATACCGACCTGTAAGGTTTTGAAAGCCTGCGGGGACGGCGAAGCCTTGCGGGTCTTGGTGAATGACGATTTACGAGTTAGGTTTACTCCACCTACGATGAATCTTCGGTGAACAAGGATTTACGATTCATAACTGCCGACTGACAATTGTCCGGACGAGACGGAGTCAACAAGTAATTATTTATTGTTACCATTAAGAATTCATTAAGGAGTTAAGAACATTAAGAATTTTATTGGTATAAATACTAAAAGCCCCGTCTGAGTGCCACCGAAGCTTTGTGGAGGTGCAAGGGGCAACATTATGATAACCTCGAAAATCTGAAAGCAACAAAAGTTATCGTTTAATCTAAATTTTTGAAAAATGAAAAAAATAAAAATATTAAGCCTGATAATAGCAGGCGCTTTGATAGTTATTTTTTCTTGCACTAAGGAAAACAGCGAGAGTGTTGTAAAAAACGAAACGAACGACTGTCCGTCGTGCAAAGCCGGAATAGAGCTTGCAAACAAAATAAACAAATTCAAAGAACGGCTTGCCTATGCCAAAGAAAATGTTTATAAAGACGGCGACGAGATGACCAAAGGGGAGGCAATAGAGAATATGGAGATGTTGTTTAATGCAACGTATGGTTTTCCTGCGGAAAGTTATATACAAATAAAAAGAGATACTGTTGAATTAACTTTACCCGTTAATTCGCAAGGTTATATCCAAACTACTGATGTCGCAACTACCTATGACAATATGCATACACAGGTAAAAACTATTTATGACAATATTAATTTTAGTGATAAGCACCTTGTCTCCCTATCCATTAAAGAAAATGAAGGCAATCAAATCCAGGTCATTTCTACAACAGGTGAAAAAGGTACCGATCCTTCCGTTCTTTTCACACATTGCTGGGTTTATGGAGAAGATGAGGGATATTGTTTTGAGCCAGATCCCTATCAGTATATAAAAGACGGAGGAGATGCAATTGCAGAAGAGATATTTGCTCACAGGCCTATTCCTATGTATTGTCCGGAAGGTTATCACGGTATTACCATTCCGGATTTTACAGCTACTTATTCTGGAGCAGACGGTACTTCCGACGGATATATTTTCTATTTGCAAAAACCTTCAGAAATACAGTTTACAGATGAAGAACGTAGATTGGAGGCAGCAGAAATGAATTCCTGGTATGATAAGGAATATGAGTTCCTTTTTACTGTGCTACCCGATATTGAAAATAAGCCGGGAAATTGGATTATGACAAGTATTGTAATTGATGCATTTGAACATTTTAACCTAATAGATCAAATTCATTGGATAAATCATGATAATCTGGTGGAATACGGTTTATTTTATTGTGTGCCCGATGACGAAATTGACCCACCCGTTGATTTGTAAATTTTATAGGGCGGATATATACTATTTTGTCCGCCCTTTTTCAAATAAACTAAAATTATGAAAAAAGTTTGTTTTGTTCTTTTAATACTATTTTATGCTACAGCCTCATTTTCCCAAAAATCTGATATCATTTTTTGGGGTGATACGCTTTTTGTTGGTCCAACAAATGGAATTGTTGACAAGTACAATAGTATTATTATTACTGGAGTTGGGAGTAAAAATAGCAAGTATAAAGGAATAGTATTAAAAATAAGCGAAGGAGAAGTGCAATCATACTATATTCATCCTCAAGTTCAAGATACAAGCACAGTATATCAAAACATAACACAACTTGATAATGGAAATTATCTATGTGTTGGAGCATATAGGATTGGAACAGAAATTGACATACCATTACCTGTGTTTTTTACATTATTGGACTCTAATTTAAATTTTATAGAGGAAAAGAGTTTTTATTTACCACCTGAATATTCAACTGGAGGTTACTTTTATAGCCTTTATGAATCACTGGATACTCTTTTGTATGCATTTATGGCTCGAAAGCCAACTATGCAAAATGGGAAATGGGCTTTGGGATTATTACGAGCCACATCCGAAGGTGATACGATAGAGACTTCGTTCCATGAAATAAATCAATTCCAATACTTTAATAACGACTGTGATGTTGCAGATCTGGTATATGATAGCATAAATGACAAGTATTTGGTTTCTGTTAAGATAGGTACAATGTACTATAAACTTATTTATATTGATAAAAGCTTAAATGTTGACACAATCTATTCATACGACTATCCACCGCCTTATTATAATATGCACGGAAAACGTAAATTTGGGTTTTGGATAGATAATGAAAAGTACATTACTTCATGCGACGGTTTTTTGGACTCAAAGGGAGATATGGCTTTATATGCCGGGATTCACGATATTTATGGAAATATTCCCGATTATATAGTTTTAAACACCGGAGTGCAGGATCAATCTGCATTTAATTGTTCGATAGCTGCTGCAAATGACAGTACAATATATATTCTGGGACATGATATGTGTATTAGTTGCAATTATATGACCGATGTTGATTTTATAGAGGTTTTCACCATAAACTCGTCACTGGATGTGCTTGGCTATAATGTAATAGCAGACGACGGATATTATAAAAGCTTTAATGTCTTAACAAACGATGCCGGTGATTTGATAGTTATCGGGACAAAAAATGTAAGCGATACATCTTATCTTTTTAATATTTTCGTCTCCATTATACCACGGGAGGAACTTGGATTGACAACATCGGTTGAAAAAATTGAAGTCAATAATTTATTTGCGAAACCCTATCCAAATCCCGTACGGGAAAAAATATATTTTCCTATAGAGAACGAGCTTCTTGTTCAGGGGATAAGATTCAACTTTTATACACTGTCCGGTAAAACGGCATTAAGTAAACCTGTTTCGGGAACAGGAAATTGTATAAAAGTTGATGTTGGAAATCTACCGCCGGGAACATATATTTATGAAATAATTTTTAACAACCGGACATTTTATTCCGGAAAATTTATCAAGCAATAATTAATCTAAAAAACAATAAAAAAATGAAAAAAATAATATATATATTGGTTTTAATAATAGCAGGTACAAATGTTATAGCACAAAACTGTGTAACTTGTAATAACAATACTATTTCAAACAATGGAAGTGCACTCGGATCAAACAATGAAGCTACCGGCACAAATTCCATAGCTCTTGGAAAAAACAATCAATCACTTGGAGCAAATTCATTTTCATCCGGTTATCACTCCATAGCCAATGGATAAGGAGCTATTTCAATGGGAATTTATAACGAATCGGCAAGTAGTTACACATTAACTTTGGAAACTATTTAAAAGCGCAAGGTTCCAATGCTATGGTAATAGGACGTGGAGTGTCATCAACAAACGTATTATCAAATTCAACGGCAAGGAGTTTAATGATAGGGTTTAACAGTGACATACCCACCCTTTTCGTTGGTCCTTCCAATGGAATCGGCACATTAGGCAAAGTTGGCATAGGTACTGTAAATCCTGCAACTTTATTAGATGTATCCGGCACTTTCAATGCCGATGGGGCAGCCACATTCGGCAACAATGCCGACATAAGCGGTGACTTAACTGTTAATGGAATGGCGACTTTTAATAACACATTGACGGTAAACAATAAAATCACCACCTCTCAGCTTCAAGTCACCTCCGGTGCAGCAGCAGGCAAAATACTCCAGTCCGATGCCGCCGGGAATGCGAGCTGGACCGACCCGATGACTTTGAACATTGATGACGGGGACTGGGAATTTAACGGAAATAATATTTATCGGATGGGAAATGTCAGTATAGGAACATCAATCGTTTCTGCCAAATTAACTGTTGATGGTAATATAAAAGCAATAGAAGGCCTCACTTTGGGCAATTCAGCACCCGGATTATATATGTTGTCAGTAAACGCAAACTCAACCAACTGGGCTTCAGTTATAAACAATACAAACACTTCGGGAAAAGGAGTGTTAATCAAAGCAGGTCATATATCATATCCCGACAATCCTGTTTTGCAACTTGCCGATAACGACGGTGCAGTAAAATTTACAGTAAAAGCGAGTGGCGATGTCAACATCAAAGGCAAACTGGCAGTTGACCAGAATGTTGATATGACCTTTCTTACCGTATCGGATAAGATAGAAGCCGGAATGATAGAGGTAAAAGAGATATCGAAATGGCAGGATGATGTTTTTAAACCTGAATACGACCTTCGCACATTGTCTGAAACCGAACGTTTTATCAAACAAAACGGTCATCTTCCCGAAATACCTTCCGAAGCGGATGTGTTGGAAAACGGCTATAACGTAAGCGAAATGGACGCCAGATTGCTTCAAAAAATAGAGGAGCTTACCCTCTTGTCATCGAACTGAAAAAAGAGATTAACGAACTGAAAAATAAAGAATAGGAGGGGGTATGGATATAAAAAAAATGATATTGTTCGTTGCCTTCATATTATTATCAGGCAAGGCTTATGTTCAGGTAAAGGATTGTCCTTTGTACCAAATACCTTCCAAGCATTTAGGATATCAAAGCATTGAGGTGATTTCAGGTGAGTGGGCTTCATCCGGTGCGCAGATATTTCCTTTGGATATTCCACCTGAAAGACAGTACGATGTTACCGCTCCTGAGTAAGGAATATCAAATGATATGCAACCTTGTGGTCAGAAAATACTTGATATGATTAAAAGTATTTCTCCGTCTGTCGAAGATCCTGTTATGTTATATTTTCCACCCGGTTCATATTTAATTGACAAACCGCTTGTTTTGAATGGTGGAGTGGTTTTAAAAGGATCCGGTGCAGACATAGAATCGCCGGAGTCAACAAGCTTCCATTTTGATTTGAGTTACGATTATGCACATCCTTGTATAACTATTAAAGGTGAGAAAAACGGAGTGGAAGATATTTATATTATTGATGATACAGAATGTGACATTGAGATAATCTCTATACCAAAAGCTATATCGGCATCATATCCGCTTTTAACTTACGAAGTAATTAATGCTGTGGAAATGGAAACTTCAATTTTTGGTGTATGCAGTGGCAATGGGGTAATTAATGGTAACAAAGGCACCTTTAAGTGCAGCGGAATTGAGTCGGGAGAATATAATGTGACTACAACTTTCTCAAATTCTTATGATACAAAAACTGTAAATCATACAATTAAAGTATATTCAAAAGATAATATTACCATTGAGGAAAGTAACATTAAAGAACAGGTTAATAACGACACCCCTGACAATTTACCGGATTCCGTAAAAGGTTCATTTCCTGATAAATTTTACCAGCATACAATAATTATATCCGGTTTCAATAATTTTATAAGAGGTGTTGAATCTTATAAAACAAGAAGGTTTCATATTTATGTCGGGAATTATGCTCATAATAATACGGTTTCAGGCTGTTTTATACATCATTCTATTGATTATTCAGATAATAATGGTAGAGGATATGGTGTTTGTCTTGCCGGATATTCATACCAAAACCGTATTGAGGATAATGTTTTCTGGAATCTTCGCCACGCAATGCTATTACAAGGTGATTGTAATAAAAATGTAGTTGCATATAATTATAGTAATACCGTTGAAGCATATAATAATGGGTTTACTTACAAAGCAGATGATCTTTGTTTACACGGCAGGGTTTCAACTTCAAATGGACCTAAACTTAATCTTCTTGAAGGGAATATAGTCGTTAGAAGCAGAGTTGATAAGACACACGACTATAATGGTCCATACAATACTTTTTTTAGAAATCAGACAATTGACTTTTTCAAAATTAGAGATAATATTACTTGGCCAGAATCATATCGGGAGAATCAATTTGCGCAGAATGTTGTCGGGTGTAATATGAAACCAAAAGGGAATACACTTTCTCGTCTTGATAAATATGGATTTAGGGATTATTATGACGATGGGAATAATTATTTATCACTTCCTGATAAGTATTGCTCCTTTTATTTGGAATCAGAACCCGATTTTTTCCTGGGATGGATACAGTGGCCCTTTTTACCGAATGAAGAAAATATTATTCCTGCAAAGTACCGTTGGGATACACACGATCCGCAATGGGGATATGATGAAGTTCCATACACTATCAAACAGGGTTGGGATGATTATTCCCAATTGTGCGGCCCACCAAATTACAAATTTATTTATAATTTTTGGCAAGATGTTACGAAACAATATCTTGCAATGAATGAAATAGAAATATCATATATTAATTTTGTAAAAAATAACAATATCCTATTGCATGCCGGAAATAGGGTTATATTGAAAAAAGGAACAATTATCAACGGGAATAATAGTAATATTTTGATAAAAGCCGGCGATGTTTGTGGTGGGAAGCAAAACTATTTTACAAAATATTTCATTTATGAAAATCATAATATTGAATATGAATATGAAAAAAGCTCGGCAGTTTTAAATTCCGACATCGTTAATAACGATACGGATTATGAAGATATATTTACAATATTTCCGAATCTGGTTAATCATGGTGAGTTTAATATTAAAACAAATCTTACCGATTTATACGGAAATATTAATATTTTTGATATTTTTGGAAACACTGTTGACTATAGTATTAACAATGTTCAGGGAAAATACAAGATTACTATTAATAATAACTACGCAGGAATTGTTTTTGTTCGATATTCCGGTAATAACTTAAATAAAGTTGTCAAAGTAATCATCAGATGATATGAAAACAAAGTTCTCATTTTTATTAATGATTTTTTTTGCGTTACCAGTACTAACAACAGGACAGGAGATAAAGAATACAAACATGGAAAAACGATTTTCCGTGTTTGTTGAGTCTCCCCTATTTTTTAAAATGTGGAATAATGAAAATGCCAACATCGGTTTGATAAATTTTGAGTATTTACAGAGAAGAACAAATTTTTTTTCAAATAGTTATTCTATCGGTTTGGTTGCTTTAATCCATTATGAAAAGGAATGGTATGCTCCTGATGCTCCCGTAGTAAACCTTCAGTATAACGCAGTATTCGGGAGGAAAAACAATTTTTTTGAAACCGGAGTCGGACTTACAGTACCGGTTTTTTTGCTTAATCTTAGATTCGGATACAGATTAAATATTGGCAAAAGATTGTTATTCAAAATTGCATATACACCTACAATCTATCTGGAGAAACACATTGATACGGAAGAGTATTCTCCCTACACCGGTTACAATGGAATATCTGTAAGTCTGGGCTACCGTTTCGGTATTCATATCCCAAAAGAAACACAAAATACAAAATTCAAACGGTTATACGGATTGCAATTTGATTTTCAACCGTTCTTTCAAAGTTATAAAGGGGGAAAAGGTTATAACGTCAATTTGTTTCTTGAAATATTAATTCATAAAACAGAAAAATTGCTTCTTACTTCGGGATTAGGGTTCGGTTACGGAAATTCCTATCGTCATAAAGGAAGCTTTTCATATAATTCCCTACCATTAGGTTTTACAATGTTGTATGGAAATAAAACACATTTTGCAGAAGCGGGAATAAAAGTTACATGGACACCAATTGGCGGCAACAAAGACGGAACATATTTCACTCTCCAGCCCGAGCTTGGTTACCGTATCCACTTATGGAAACATTTTATGGCAAGGGTGGCATACACGCCTTACTGGTGGCTGTCAGATAAAAAAGGGAGGGAATACATTGAGAAGAAGTTTGTGAACAGTGTTACTGTCGGTATTGGGGTTAAGTTTATCCGCTTGTAATCCGGGAATTTATGTTGTTCGATATACAAATGGAAAAATATTTACATACAGGAAAATCGTTCTTTATTAATTATTAATAGCTTGCCGCATTTTTATTAATGGGTGTGGTAAGCTTGATTTTTTATTCAAAAAAACAAAAGCAAATGAAAACAGTAATTCTTTTT
>JAOZLR010000377.1 GCA_029934735.1 Bacteroidales bacterium | reverse complement strand
GAACTGCGACCTGAATTTCTTGATTATTGGGCAATGCTAAAAGGCATTAAGGTTGTCGGAACCGGAGATTTTACTCATCCAGGGTGGACTGCCGAACTGAAGGAGAAGTTGGAGCCTGCTGGTGAAGGTCTGTTTAGGGTAAAGCCGGAATTTAAAAAGCCTGTCCAATTTTCTACTGATGAAGATGTCAGGTTTATGCTTACTTCCGAAATCAGCAATATTTATAAAAAGAATGGAAAAGTACGAAAGGTTCACAATGTCATTATGGCTCCGACATTTGAGATTGTTGAAAAAATCCAGGCAAAGCTATCGGGTTTGGGATTTAATATAACCTCTGACGGCAGACCTATCCTTGGTTTGGATTCCCGCGACTTGCTGGAAATTTGTCTTGAAGCTTCCGATGATATTTTTTTTGTGCCTGCTCATATCTGGACGCCCTGGTTCTCGGCACTTGGTTCAAAGTCCGGGTTCGATTCAATTCAGGAGTGCTATGATGACCTCGCAGAAAATATTTTTGCAGTGGAAACAGGTCTCTCAACCGACCCTGCTATGAACTGGATGGTTAGCTCGCTTGACAATTACACACTGCTTTCAAATTCTGATGCCCACTCGCCCGAAAAACTTGGTCGAAATGCAAATATTTTCAATACGGAACTTTCCTATCCTGCAATAATTGAGGCTATGAAGACTGGTGATCCGGAGAAGTTTCACGGAACTATCGACTTTTTCCCGGAGGAAGGAAAATATCATTATGACGGACATAGGAAATGTAATATATGCTGGAATCCGCTTGAAACACTTGAACACGATGAAATATGTCCGGTATGTAACAAAAAGATTACTGAGGGTGTTATGAATCGCATGGCACAGCTTGCAGACAGAGATGATATTTTAACTCGTCCCAATCGTCATCCCTATTATTCTCTGATCCCTCTGAAAGAGTTGCTTTCTGAGATTGAAGGTGTCGGTCCTAATTCTAAAAAAATTGCAAAGCAATACGAACATTTGATTCGTAAAGCAGGCTCTGAATTTAATCTGTTGCTGAATTTTGATATTGACAAAGTAAAGCAAATTGCAGGTGAAGTTTTGACGGAGGCAATAAGAAGGATGCGAAACCGGGAGGTTTTTATTAAAGAGGGTTTCGATGGAGAATTTGGTTCGATTAAAGTGTTTGGCAAGGGGGAAAAGCCTTCGGATACAGTTCAGGAGGCTCTCTTCGCGGCTGAACCTGAACCGGAATACGAAAAACACAAGAAACAGAGGCCTTTAATAAGTTTTGATATTAAAAAATTCCAGAAGCTAAAAAGGGAGAAGTCTGCATTGAAAAATAAAGACTCCAAGAAGGATGAAATTGATCTGTTTACCGTGCTCCCTCAACATCCGGATATTATGGACGGACTAAATTCTGAGCAAGAAGAGGCTGTGTATCACAAGGAAGGTCCGGCATTAATACTTGCAGGTCCGGGAACAGGAAAAACGAAAGTACTGACAACACGCATTGCCGGTTTGATTCAAAATCAAAATGTAAATCCTGAAAACATCCTTGCAATAACATTTACGAATAAAGCTGCCGCAGAGATGCGCGAAAGAGTGTCGGCAATATTGGATGATAATGTCAGGTCTGGAAAAGTTAAGGTTGCTACTTTCCACTCTTTTGGCTTGTCCGTTCTGGAAAAATTGTTTGAAAAAACTAATCGCAAAGAGGATTTTACGATTATTGATGAGGATGAAAAACGACAGATATTCCTACATCTCGGGATTGAAAAAGCAGACCTTCAAAAGGCTTCTAAATATATTTCAAATATTAAGCAGCAATTTAGCCAAAATGAGGATAAGAATTTTGCAAACCTTTTCAGTAAGTATGACAAGTTTCTTATTGAAATAAATGCTTATGATTTTGACGACCTGATCAGGTTGCCCGTTAACCTATTTGAAGAATATCCTGAGATCCTTGAAGAATACAGGCAACAGATTAAATGGTTGCTTGTGGATGAATATCAGGATGTGAATTCCTTGCAATATAAAATCATAAAATTTCTAATGCCAGATACTGAATCCAACCTTTTTGTAATCGGTGACCCAAATCAGGCAATTTACGGATTTCGGGGTGCTGATGTGAAATATGTCAGGCAGTTTCAATCTGATTACCCTGATGCAAAGATTTTTAATTTGAAAAAAAGCTATCGCTGTTCAGACTCTATTTTGCAGGCGTCAGGGAATATTATTTGCGATTCAACCGGCTTTCTTGAAGGGATGCAATCGGGAGTAAAAATCAAAATTGCTGAAAATCCGACCGAAAAAAGTGAAGCTGAGTTTATTGCAAGAACTATTGAGCAGATGATCGGTGGAGTCGGATTTTTCTCAATGGATAGCAATGTTACTGCAGGTCATAAGGAAAAAGAGATTGAAAGTTTGTCAGACTTTGCTGTTTTGTGCCGTATCGGGAAACAGATGAATGCAATTGAAAAAGCCCTTAACGATCACAGTATCCCATATCAGAAGGTGGGAGAAGTACCGTTTTTTAGACAGGAACCCATAAAGCAGGTAATTGATTTTCTGAAGTTGGTTTACAATCGTGAAAGCATTTTTTATAAAGAGGCACTTAAAGGAAGGACAGTAAGCGAATTAGAACTTGAGTTGATCAGGAAAAAGATAGAAAAGAAAAGTGTTTCACACCAGATTGATTATATTGTTGAAAAATATTTTGGTAAACAGAAAGGTGAAAAGCCTCTCCTGTTCAACAGACTGAAAGAGATTGCTTTGGAATATGATTTTGACTTACAAGATTTTTTAAAAAACGTCAGTCTAGGAAGCTCCATCGACACCTGGAATGAGGGAATTGAAGCTGTAAATCTTATGACTATCCACGCATCCAAAGGACTTGAGTTTAAATGTGTCTTTGTCGCAGGTTGTGAGGATGGATTACTCCCATACACTATTTTCGAGGACAAAGCTGCCAATATTGACGAGGAGCGAAGATTGCTGTATGTGGGAATGACTCGTGCTAAAACCCACCTGTTTCTGACTTATGCCAAAAAACGTTTTCTGATGGGAAAAACCTTGCAGTCGGGACACAGCCATTTCCTTGATAGCATTGAAAAGGAATTGCTGGAGCAGACGAAGCAGCAATACAAAAAGAAGGTAAAAAAGGATGACGGGCAGTTGGATCTGTTTTGAACTACATCATTATATGTAATATCGAACTCAGGGG
>JAOZLR010000376.1 GCA_029934735.1 Bacteroidales bacterium | reverse complement strand
TTCTCCGTCAACCTCAATTTTTCCGATGCTTACTGAAATAAACATTTTCTGATTGCTGGTAACAACAACAGCCCCGAAATCAACTTTGTCAAATTGTTTGTCTAACGGGATTATATTCAGCACATCAAGAAGCTCCCGGGATTTCTGCAATTGTGAGGCAAACAGGTCTCGCTTGCTCAGGAGCTGCGCACGATAGGCATCGTACCTGTCTCTGGGGCAGCCATAGTCGTTTGCCATTTTCTGTGCATCTTCCATTTCATACTTTAAAGTATCAATATTTTTGGATTGCACATTCTTGCAAAAATCCAGTATTTTTATTTTAAGTTCTGGTTTGTCCATAATTTAGTGTCTGTCAAGACTTCATAGTCACGATAAATCCAACCGCTTAATCCAGCTTAAACCAACCCTCAACTAATATGGTTTTGTCCTCCGGCTCATCTTTGTGTCTGAACTCGTTTGTTTGCTTATTGTAGATGTAGTCTTTTTTCCACTCATCTAGATTTGCAACTATTTTGCGAAGACCATTAACAACTGTATATAATTCGTCATTTGTCATCGTGGGATGGAGTGAAAGCCTTACCCAACCAGGCTTTTCAGAGAGATCACCGGTATTTATCTTTTCCGTAATCTCGTGCGAAAACTCATAACTCACATCAAGCAGATAATGGCCGTAAGTACCTGCACAGGCGCATCCTCCCCTGACTTGTATTCCCCAGCGGTCGTTCAAAATTTTAACTATCAGGTTATAGTGTATATCATCAACATAAAAAGAAAACACACCCAGTCTATCCTGAATATTATCCGCAAGGATATGCATTCCCGCCACTTTCGACATCTCCTTAAAAGCAATCTTAACAAGCTCCTCTTCCCGCTCTCTGATATTGACAGTTCCCATCTGATCCTTAAGCTCAATACAAAGAGCTGTCCTTATAGCTTGTAAAAACCCCGGAGTACCACCATCCTCACGGGCCTCAATATCATCAATATATTTGTATTCGCCCCAGGGATTTGTCCATTCCACTGTTCCACCACCGGGCTGGTCTGGGGTTGGTATATTATAGAGTGAAGAATCGAAAATCAAAACTCCTGAACTTCCGGGACCACCAAGAAACTTATGTGGTGAAAAGAAAATAGCATCCAATCTTTCCATAGGATCTTCGGGATGCATATCCATATTAACATAGGGAGCGGAAGCGGCAAAATCAATAAAACATAAGCCACCATACTCGTGCATAATTTTAGCCATTTCGTGATAAGGAGTAAACACGCCTGTAACATTTGAACATGCTGAAAAAGTTCCAATCTTCATTTTTCTGTCCTTGTATTTCTCCAGTTCACGTCGAAGATTATCAGTATCAACAGCTAGCCCCTTTCCAGGAGGAATTACAACAACATCAACCATTGTTTCATACCAGGAAGTATGGTTTGAATGGTGCTCCATATGCGTCATAAAAACAACAGGTCTCTCTCTTTTTTTCATACAATCAGTACCATACAATTCACCACAATGTTTGAGCCCGAGTATCCGCTGAAATTTATTTATCACGCTTGTCATACCAAAACCGGTAGTGATAATAACATCATTGGGGCCGGCATTAACGTGTTGCTTTATCTGTTTATGGGCAAGATGGTAAGCCTTAGTCATCAGGGTTCCTGTCTCGGAAGTCTCAGTATGTGTATTCCCGACATATGGACCAAAAGTATTTGAAATTCTATCTTCAATAGGATGGTATAGTCTTCCACTGGCAATCCAGTCAGCATATATCATAGTTTTATTTCCATAAGGAGTTTTAAAAACAAGATCATTCCCTATTACATTCTCTTTGAACTTCTTAAAATAACTTTCCATATCTGACTCTTAATATTTAATGCAAAAGTATAAATTATTCTTCTCCTGCTGAAAATGTTTAATAAATTCATAAAACCTGCTCATTCTGCAGAACTAGCTTTCATACAAATTAACAATGTTTCAGACGCTTTCCCCCTTAGAAAAGTTGGCAATTAATACTCAAAAATGTTGTATTATTGCATAATTAATTTCAAAGCGCAAAAGTAATGTTCACTGATTCCTATACACTTATAATATCAATCAGCTTACTTGTTATCTTCTCGTACCTGTACAGCTCCATATCCATAAGAACTAAAATACCATCAGTATTGCTGCTCCTGTTCACAGGAATAATTTTTTCTGCACTGTATAGGAATGCCGGATATGAGTTGCCAGATACAAAAATTGCTTTACAGTTTTTCGGGATTATAGGAGTTATACTCATAGTTTTGGAAGGTTCTCTGGAATTAAAACTTGAAAAGAATAAACTAGGACTCATTGCAAAATCATTTTTCGCTGCTTTGATAATTTTACTTATTTCTGCATTTGCAATTGCTGGTGGAATAAACCTAATCTACAGCGAGTTGACCTTTCATATTTGTCTTGTGAATGCTATTCCCCTGGCAGTAATAAGCAGTGCTATTGCTATTCCAAGCGTAGAGCAGATGGATGGAGACAAGAAGGAATTTATTGTTTATGAATCCATTTTTTCAGATATACTTGGTATTTTGGTTTTCAATATTGCCATATCAAGCGAAACCCTTGAATCGGTTAATATTCTGTGGCTTGGTGCTGACCTGCTAATTGTTTTGCTGATTTCGATAGCCTTTACATTTCTTATCCTTGTCTTTATCAATAAAACAACAATGAATATAAAGTTCTTTCTAATGCTAGCGATCCTCATCCTGCTATATGCCGTCGGAAAGAAATTTCATTTATCCTCTCTGCTGCTGATTCTTTTCTTTGGGTTATTCCTTAATAATCTGGATATTTTCGGAGGGAAGAAACTTACACAAAATGTTGACATCTTCAAACTCCGACAAGGCATTGACCGCTTCCGGCTGATTACAAATGAATCGGCATTTTTAATCCGTACATTTTTCTTTTTCATTTTTGGAGCATCGGTAAGCATTGCATTGCTTTTTGATTTTCGTATTGCAATTACAGGAACAATAATAGTACTACTACTTTACGGAATCCGTTTCGTCTATCTGAAATTTCTGATGAGGCGAAATGTCTATCCCGAACTTTTCATAGCACCCCGCGGACTGATAACAATATTGCTCTACTATGCAATCCCCGAGAAATACAGCATTGGAATCATAAGTGAAGGAGTTCTGTTTTTTGTGATCCTGGTAACCAGCCTTGTGATGATGTTCGGACTAATGAG